>JAGGWI010000286.1 GCA_021157505.1 Desulfuromusa sp.
CTATTTTTCCAGCCACTCCTTGATTTTCTGCAAAACTTCTTTGGGATCAAAGGGTTTGGCTATATAGTCGTCACAACCGGCCGCAATAATCATTTCCCGATCACCCTTCATGGCGTTTGCAGTCAAGGCAATGACTGGGATCTGGCCGGCGTTCTGATCTTCTTTAACCTTTTTCACTACGCTAAAACCATCCATTTCAGGCAGCGACATATCAAGAAGGATGAGATCGGGACTTTCCGAAAGTGCCAGGCTCAGGCCCATCTTGCCATTGGTTGCCTCTAAAATGGTGTACTTGTTTTGCAGTACGGCTTTTATGCTAATCATGTTGTCAGGGTTATCTTCAACCACCAGGATGGTTGAAAAACCATCTGTTTCCCTTTGTCGTTTTCGCACCCCTCTCTCAGGTTCTTGAGTTTCAGATATCAGGGTTTCCGCTTCCTGCTTTATCTTCGGTTCAGCACCCATCATTAATCCAATTTTGAACAATAACACCTTCCGCTCCACATCACCTTTGTGAATAAGCTGCTGGATATTGTTGGAACTGAGCTTCTGCAGATCTTTAGAGGTTAAATCCTTGGCCGTCAGGATCAGAACCGGGATTTTTGCCGTGGCCTTGGTGCCGCGTATCTTTTCCAGCACCTCAAACCCATCCATTTCGGGCATCATCAAATCCAGGATAATACCATCAGGAATCGTCTGTTCCACATAGGCAAGGGCTTCCTGACCACCACGGGTCACATCGACGATATAGCCTGCGCTTTCAAGGACTTTTCTGACCTGAATAGTGGCCGCCTCATTATCTTCAACCAATAAAATTCGCTGACGCTCTCCGGTATTTTCAGACTTTTGAGATGGTTTAGCTTCTCCAGACGGACTAAAAGATAGAGGTTCAAAATCGGGGATTACCCCCGCCCAGCGGAGAGGCAGAGTCAGGGTAAAGGTCGAACCTTCCCCTAATGTACTTGCCACCGTCAGATCGCCATTGAGCATCTTGGCGGCCTTGTATGCGATGGCAAGCCCCAGACCCGTGCCTTCATAGGCTCTGGCTGAAGAGCCGTCAACCTGTATGAACTGTTCAAATATATGAGGCAGGTCTGGTTCAGCTATCCCGATACCGGTGTCTGCAACCTGGATAGTGACTTTTTCGGAATCACTCTCAACTGAAACCGTCACTCTGCCGTCTGCGGTAAACTTGATAGCATTGCCGATCAGATTTTGCAGTATCTGATCTACCCGTATTTCATCGTTTTCAATTTGTGGAAGAGTAGCGGGAATCTCCTGGTGTAATGTAACCCCTTTTTCAGCGGCAAGTGGTTCGAGTCGCTCCATAACCGTTTCGATGGATGATTGGAGAGAAAACTTTTTGGGGTTGATATCCATCTTTCCGGCCTCTATTTTAGAAAGATCAAGGATGCTATTAATGAGGGCTAGAAGTTTTTTCCCATTCTGCTGGATGATTTCAAGATAGTTTAGTTCTTCTTGAGAGAGTTTTTCCTGAGTCTGCATTATCAGCACCCGAGAAAGGGCCATAACTGAGTTTAGAGGGGTGCGCAGCTCATGGCTCATGTTGGATAAGAACTCACTTTTAATGCGATTAGCATCTTCGACCTGCTGCTTTTGGGCTTGAAGTTCGAGGTTCTGTTCCTGAATCTCTTCTGATGTCTGTTGGAGTTCTTCTGATTGTGCCTGAAGTTCCTCACTTTGGGCTTGGAGCTCCTGGTTTTTATCTGCCAGTTCTGTGGCCAGCTTTTTGGTCACATCATTGGCCAGCAGGTTGGCAATGACGGTGTTCATGCCGATCCAGACCCGATCTAAAATCTCCAGGCTTTCTTTGGAATAAGGTTTGAGGCTTGCGAGTGAAATAACCGAGACCACCAGACCATCAACCACCAGAGGAATGGTAATGATCTCTTTCGGCAATATGGTTCCGGTAAAGGTCTTGAACGTAAAGTGAGTGTCTGCAGGAATATTTCTGGTATGGACTATCTTTTTCGTTGCCAGGGCCTGACCGAATTCACCCTCAAGAAGCGCGGCATCAAACGGTTCCAGAAGCTCTGGACTGATGCCGATGGAGGTGAAGTGCTCATACGTGTCGTTTTCCCGGTTAAGAAGGTGGTAAGCGCCGAGATTGGAATCGGTAATATCGACAAGTTTTTTCAAGATATTTTCTCGGAAAGTATCAAGCTCTAAAAACTCTATCATGGCTTCGGTAAGGTTTACGACGTTCTCGCGAACCTGCATCTGGGATTCTAGCGAATCGGCCATGGCGTTGAACGACTGTGCCAGGTAGCCTATTTCATCGGATGAACTAACGTGGTTGCGTACAGCAATATCACCTTTTCTGATTTGTCTGGCCACTTCTGCCATGTCGAGCAGGGGCTTGGAAAAGTTTTTCGCCAGAATATATGCCAGCAGGAAAACGGTAAGGAGTGTGACGAAAAAAAGGATCAGGGCATTTTTGAGCATGTCCTGAATTGGTGCGTAAAGTTCTTTCAGATCCTGCTTGGCAACAAATCCCCAGCCGGTCTTTTCAATATAAGTGTAGGCAGCCAGCACCTTTTCATTCCGATAATCAACGACTTCGGTAATGCCGGTCTTACCCATAGAAGCCTGAACTGCCGGTTTTGCAGTAATTGTTAGTTTTAGCGGAGGGTGTTCGTACCAACGCAATTTATTTAAGGCCAACACCTCCTTGTTTACAATCAAGGTCTCCCCGGTTTTTCCCATGCCGGTGCGGTTCAGGAGCAAGGCGTAGAGTGAATCTTCGAGATTTATCCTGGCTACAACAATACCGACACAGTGCTCCTCTTGATGAGCAAGACAAAAAATCGGCACACTAATTGACATACAAGGGCTCATAAGGGTTTCCGAATAGTAAATATCCTTCAAATAACTTTGTTTTGTTCGCATTGGTTCAGTAAAGTATGGATTTTTCGATCTGTCTTTTCCTTCGAGGTGTTTACTGGTTGAGATCTCGATTCTGCCAGAAAGCGGATTGATGATAAATATTTCATTGTAGCTTTGGTAGTTTTGTAGATGACGCTCGAGAAGTTTTCGTGCATTTGCCAAGGTTGCAAGATCATTAGAGGTGCGTTCTTTACGGTTGAACAGCTGTTCAAGGTCTCTGATTTCATGATCCTGGGAAACGGTCAGGATATCGCCTCTTATTTGCTCTATCCAGCTATTGACCTGCATGACTTTCAGATCCCGGATTGTCTTAAGTTTGTCGAAAGCTTTCCCCTTGATGGAAGTGGTTCTCTGCATGTAGGTGATCGACATAACGACAATGACGGGCAACATGGCCACTAGCAGCAACCAGAAAATCAGCCGGGTTTTAACGCTCTTGAATTGAAATTTTGGGATCATTTTTTCACCTTACAGATTAGAAGCGTACTCGCCTTATCTTTTCTGATAGACATGACAACAATCATTCACTTTTTTAAAATGCTGCTGATATTTTTCCGAAGGTATCTCGGCCTCCCCTAATATCAGATAGCCATGTTTGCTTAAGGAACGATGCAATTTATCAAATATCAGCTCCTGAGAATCACGGTTAAAATAGATCAGCAGATTGCGGCAGAGGACCAGGTCAAAATCACCATAGATGCTTTCCGGCGGGGCAAAACTTTTGTTATCAAGCATGTCGTAAGCAAGAAACGTCACCGACTGCTTTATCTCCGGAACCAATTTAAAGGACTCTCCCCGGGCTTGAAAATATTTGCTTAGCAGCCGGTATTTAACGTTTTGGATACTTTCAAACGGGTAGGTTGCCTTTTGGGCCTTTTGCAATATCTTGTTGTCAATATCGGTGGCAAAGATAGTGACATCGAGGTTTTGTTTTTCCTTTTCCAAAAATTCATGAATCAGGATGGCGACCGAATAGGGTTCTTCGCCCATGGCGCAGCCGGCCGACCAGACCCTCAAAGAGGGATCAGGGCTTTTTCTCTTTTTGTCCACAAGGACCGGGACAACCCTCTCTGCCAGGTATTCAAAGGTCAGCGTATTCCTGAAAAATTTGCTTACATTGATGGTTAATGTTTCAACCAATGAGTCAAGTTCATCAGGGTGTTCCAACAAATAGTTGTGGTATTCATCGGGTTTTTTACATTTCGTCAACAACAATCTTTTTTCGATTAGTCGCTCAATCAAGGAAGGGCGGCACCCGGAAAAATCGAACCCTCTTTTTCCGTTCACATGATTCAGTATAATTTCAAAATCTTTGTTCATTGTGACATCTGCTTTTATGGCTAAAGCACCAAGCGCCAACCAGTATATTGTAC
>JAGGWI010000009.1 GCA_021157505.1 Desulfuromusa sp.
CCAGCAGGTGTTTGAAAAGTTTGGCCCCCAGTTTGGCATCCAACTTGTGGGCAGTATGGATAAAGATGTAGTTACGGGCGATATTCAGCAGTAGTTCAAACCCGGCAATCGCCAGAAAAGCGACCGCCAGAACATCCAGGGTGGTCAGACTTCGATGGACAATAACCTTGTCGAGAATCACCTGGGTAAACAGTGGTGTCACCAGACCGAACAACTGCACGACAAAAGAACCGAGCAACACCTCACCAATAATTCGCTTGAACTTGATGATCTCCTGCAGGAACCAACCAAAGCCGAAAACCACTTGCGAATTGATTTTTTTATGGCGCAGAACGATGAACTGTTCGAACTCCGTTTCAACCTCTTCGGTGGTTTTTTCGACAGTTTTCTTTTCCACCGGATCGAACAGCAGGCACTTGTTCGTCTCTTTATTGTTCTTCAACAATACGGCATACTTACCGGTGGCACCAACGGCAATGGCTGGCAGGGGGTAGGCTTCGACCAGTTTTGCTACTGGAATTTTCTTCAGTTTCGCCTTGAAATCGTGGCGTCCGGCGATTCGCAACAACTCTTCTGGAGTGACAATTTCCTGTAAACTGAATTCACGGGCAATGGCACGGATATCAATATCAATCCGGTTGATTCGGGCAACAACATCGAAAGCAATCAAGGCGGAATTCATGATCCAGCCTCATTTATCAACGTGAGCAACAGAGCGGAAGCTGCATAATCAACCTGACGCAAATCAACATCAAGTTGCCGACGGGACAGCTCAATGATGCGATTATGGACCGTAATCTTGTCGGTCAATTGTTGTTCAGTCAGACGTTGAACATCGCTTCGTTGCCCGGCAATCCGGGTCAATTGTTCGTGACGCTTTTCTTCCATGGATGCAGAGGCAGTATAAGCGTTAAGTGTCGTGGCAAGCTCCTGCAGCAGTTCCGCCTCCTTTTTCTGTTTCTGATAGCGCAGGCTGGTGAGTTCATGTCTGATCCGGGCTTGTCTGGCACGGTTGGCAAATCCATCGAACACTGGGCATTCAAGATATAGAGTTACCGAGGCATCACGGGAATCGAGACTGGACAAAGAGTCGGTGAAACTGTGGTCATCACTGCCGTACATCCGATAGGCGCCTGACAGAGTCAGTTTGGGAAGTCTGGAACGTTTGATCATCGACAGTTCAGCCTGCTTGGTTTTGATCTGTTGTCGGTAGATCAAAACAGCAGGAAAATTCTCTGGTTTGACAATATTTTCCGGTTTTTTTATTTTGGGGAAGGCTGCCAGAGTCACCTCTTCGGCGCAATAGTTCTGCCGGGTGTGGAAGCTGAGACTCTCCAGCAGATTTTCCCGGCGGGTTCGCAGCTCCACCAGTTGACTGAGTGTTTCCGCCAGTTCCAGCGCAGTATTTCCGAGCTGTTCACGGCCAATGGTTCCGGCTTGGTACAACTTTTTGGACAGCTGGAAAGTCATTCTCTGCTGCTCGGAAACCGCTTCCATCACCTGAATCCGTTGTTGTTCTTTCAAGCTGCTGGCATACAAATTCAGGATTTCTTTGTGGATATCAAAAGAGGATTGTTGTTTCTGCAGTTCGGCAACTCGTACCTGGCGGCGGGCGTTGGCGACAGTGAGATTGCGAATACCAAAATCGTACAGATTGTACCTGGCGGTTGCAATCAGGGAGTGTTTGTAGCCGGAGGCGTTGTCGGCAATGATGGCATCACCAACGGAAACGATATCGCTATCTTCATCAAAGACATGGACATACTCATTGCCGAAGCGCAGTGATAACTGCGGATAATAATCGGCTTGTTGTTCGGCAACAGTGGCCTGAGCGGCCCCAATCTCTTCCCGGACGATTTTGCTGTCGAAAGAGTTCTGCAACCCGGCGGCAAGGACCTCTTTAAACGTCAGGACATCAGCATAAACGTTTGTACCGGTCAGACAGAGAGACAGTAACAGGACAGTGAAGACCGTCCTACGTAGCGATGGATAAACCAATGGACACCCCCTCCAGATTGATATTTCCCGGCTATCAATTTCACTTCAACAAAGCCATTGTTAAAGTCAATATTTGCCACAGACCCACAAAAACAGTGTCGGGATATAAAACCTGATATGTCTGTCAGTCGTCAATAAGAAAATAACCTTGCGCTGTTAACATGTTGCATAAACAATCTGAGGTATTTATTTTTTGGAATTTGTGAGCTGCAGGAAATCGTGATTATGCCACCTAAAAATACTCTCCCGATAACGTCTATGATCGTTCCGATTGTAGTACCTTCATCATCAAGAGGTTACCGACCCACTCCCATCATGTGGAAAAGATGAAACTCACTATAATGTAGGTCATCCCCCCCCCCGAAACAGCCTAGGAGGCTGTCGGACTATACGGACTGAAGCGAAAATTCGGAGGTTTGAGAACAGTTTTTAGCTCGTTTGCAGGCTCATAGCCATAGCTATGGGGCAAAAAGGAGCTAAAAAATGAGCCAAACAAACGGATTTACAGCCAGTTCATGGATAGTCCGACAGTCTCCTAGACACATCAAATACTTTTCATGATATGCGGCAGGGTAACGATTTCAATCCCCTCAGACTCTAGAAATTCACGGACTTCAATGGCAATTTTGACCGATTCCTGATTGTCACCATGAACACATATACTGTGAAAGTCTGTTTTAATAATCTTTCCATTGATACTTTCGATGCCGCCTCGGTTGAGCATGCCCCTGACGTTCTCAACACAATCGGCAGGATCACTAAAAACCGATCCAGGCTGACTGCGAGACACCAACTGACCAGACTCATCATAAGCACGATCGGCAAAAACCTCCAACGCCACAGGCAAACCATGCTCTATACCGACTTTAGCCAATTCGGAACAAACCGGAGCAAGCAAAATCATGGTTGGATCATAGGACACCATAGCCGTAACAATATTTTCAGCAAGATCATAATCGACACACGCCATGTTATTGAGAGCTCCGTGTGGCTTGACATGAGTCACCCTGCTACCCAAAGAGCGGGCAATTCCCTCCAAGGCTCCAATTTGATAAAGAACCAAAGCCCTAAGTTCGTGTGGCGCGATATGCATAACCCGCCGCCCGAACCCCTGAAGATCAGGGAATGAAGGATGGGCTCCGACGCTAACTCCATTATCAAGTGCCATTTGCAATGTTTCAGTCATGATCCAAGGATCCCCTGCATGAAATCCGCTGGCAATATTGGCACTAGAAACCGCTTTTAATAATTCTCCATCATTCCCCAAACAATAAGCACCAAAACTTTCTCCCATATCGGCATTAATATTAATTTTCATTGCTGACGAAATCTCCCTTCAAAAAATACCAGACATCTAATCAATCGGGTTTCCAGTTTCAGGAAAAGGGTCTGACAACCATGTCAATGGAGCCACCGATTCCAGTAGAGCAGCCAGTCCCAGACGATACTGCCGCAACAAGACTTCTGCTTGATCAACGTTGACCGGACGAAATCCGATCCTTTGTCCTGGACTGAGTATAGCTAGTCTTGGGAGATCACAACTAATGACCGTCGCAATTTTAGGATAACCACCCACTGTTGGAGACTCAGCCAACATAATGATCGGCAAACCGTTCCCTGGGATCTGTATTGCGCCTGGAATCATTCCGTCTGAAACAATTTCCCGATGAGCAGAGGAACGATGCTTAACGGCATTTCCCTCAAGACGCAAACCCATGCGATCGGAGTCAGAACCGATTTGGTATTCTTGCTGAAAAAAATCTCGCTGCGACTCTGCAGAAAAGTAATCCTGCTGCGGACCGAGAATCACGCGAAACTCCAAAACCGAAGAAGTTAAATCACGAGTGTGATTATAGGGGATATCAGCCAACGGATTGACTGGCAAATTCAGTTCAGGACCGGCGGGAACAGAATTCTCAGAACAGGTCAATGAATCTCCCACGGACAAAAAAGAACCATCGATTCCTCCTAAATGACCGCGGACAGATGTCGATCGACTCCCCATTACCTTCGGGACGGAAATGCCTCCAGAAAAGGCTAGATAAACTGCCCGCCCACGACTGACAGTTTTTACCTTGAAAAGATCTCCGGCCTCAAGCGTAACACTACGCCATGATTTTATCAGCCGACTTTGATCTTTACGTACAATTTCAATCAGAGCATCGCCAACCACGGCAATCCGCAAAACACCCCGAACCACTTCTAAAACCGGTCCGGTAACCAAGGTCTCAAGAACTGCAGAATCATGAGGGTTCCCTACCAGAACATTGGCGATACGAACCAAATCGGGATGCAATGCTCCCGACCACGGCACCCCGTAACACCGATAACCGAAACGCCCCAGGTCTTGTATACTGGTGAGCATTCCGGTTTTTCTGACAATCAACTCAGCGGACATGACAACCGCCCTTCTCTAAAAACCGGCTAAGATCAAGACTTCCAGCACTTGTTTCCCGGGATATCAGATCAAACTCGTGGCGTGAAATTGCTCTGAAACGAACCTGATCACCCTGCCGCAACAAAGCCGGGTCAGTACGTCGATGATCAAAAAGTCCCACCGGACATCGTCCGAGCAAGCGCCACCCACCCGGGCTTTCAAACGGATAGATCGCTGTCTGTTTTCCGGTAATCGCCACAGATCCGGCGGGAACCCTGATACGCGGTTCGGCAAGCCGAGGCATCTGCAATTGCGGAACAAGGTCTCCCATATAAGGAAATCCCGGCAGAAAGCCCAGCATATAAACGAGATAGGTAGATGCCGTATGAAGCGCGATAACCTCTGTGGTGGAGATCCCTGCGCTTTCTGCAACCGCCCCAAGATCCTGTGCAAAATCGTCTTCATAGCAAACGGGAAGAATCCAAAGACGCCCATCAGGAGCAGGAGTTAAAAACATATTTTCAGGCAGCGAGAGCACATAGTCCTTAAGCCGCTGCCGCGAACAACTCAAAGGGTCAAAAATAATTGTGAGGGACCGGTAAGTCGGTACAGTTTCGACGATACCGCTCAACTCACCGGCCCGCCAAGCTTCATTCACACATTTGTCCAGTGTTGCCACCCGTTTCACAAGTTGCTGGTCAATCCCTTCCCCCAGCTCTAAGGTCAGAGCGCTATCACCCAATTCCAAAAAACGGATAGGGAATTTATTGTTTTGTTCTAAAGAAAATGCCACTTCAAACCTCGGAATTTTTGTAAATTAACTGCCCCAGTCTCCAACTGCTATCATACAGATAGCCTAGGGAAACTTGTCTGGTCAATTGAAAAGGTTGATCTCGATATCAAATCGATCAATATAGGGTACCTGAGAAAGATTTTCTGAACGGACTGTGTGCGTTGCACATCAAGTCGCTTCGGTTCTACCGGTGGTCGTTTTCTCCTTTGGCTGGCCGACCTTTTTTCTTTGTGACCTTTGGAGGCTTGACTTTCTTTGCTGGGTTTTCCCGTCCAATGATAGCAGTTGAGTCTTTATCTTTACTTACGTGATCAATAAGTTCTAGACTGAACGCAGGGTGTTGCCCCCCCTATGGTTTGTTTGGTGGGTCCCGGGGAAGGTTGGGAACAATTTAATTTACCGGAACTCCCAAAAGCAGCAAATGCCTGGTAAATTTTCAGAACAACTGAACGAAGGAGATATCATCCGGATTGAAACCCCCGGTGGTGGGGGGTACGGAACAACCG
>JAGGWI010000226.1 GCA_021157505.1 Desulfuromusa sp.
GACGGCGTGTCGACTGGCTTGACCGGCCCTTTTCTCCCACAGGCGGTGAGCAGCAACACAAAAACAAATATGAAAATAAGATATTTTATCCGCATAATCAGTATTTCCCATAACCGCATTTACAACTCAAAAAACTGCTGGTCTAATTTAATTTCAATCGAGCCAGCTCGCGTTCAACCGCTTCCCGTGCCGTCCCGCCGGTTGCCTTGCGGGCATTGACCGAAGCTTCGAGGGTGATAAAATCGTAGATATCTGCTTCAATCAAAGGTGAAAACTCCTGGAATTCAGCCAGGCTCAGTTCGGGGATATCTTTCCCTGTTTCGACACAATAACGGACGGCCTTTCCTACCACCTCATGGGCTTGGCGGAAAGGGAGTCCCTTGCGGACACAGTAATCGGCGACATCGGTTGCGGTGGAAAATCCACGGGCTGCTGCAATCCGCATATTGTCGCTTTTGACTTTCATTTCTACGATCATATCGGCAAAAATCTTGAGACTTCCTTTCACCGTATCAATGGTATCGAAAAGGGGTTCTTTGTCTTCCTGCATATCTTTGTTGTAGGCCAGTGGCAACGATTTCATTAAAGTTAATAATGACATCAGATTGCCGTAAACCCTCCCGGTTTTACCGCGGACCAGTTCCGGAACATCGGGGTTTTTTTTCTGCGGCATTATTGAACTGCCAGTACAGAATGAGTCGGAGAGTTCGATAAAGTCAAAGTCGGCACTTGACCAGAGAACCAATTCTTCTGATAACCGCGACAGGTGCATCATCAAGATTGCGGCAAAGCTACAGAACTCAATGGCAAAATCGCGGTCGGAAACGCTGTCGATGCTGTTTCTGGTGACCCCATCAAATCCCAGTTGTTCGGCAAGCCATTCACGGTCAATGGGGAAGGTGGTTCCGGCTAAAGCTCCTGCACCGAGCGGCATAACATTAAATCGGATCCGAAGGTCGCGGAGTCTGCTGCTGTCACGGGCCATCATTTCGCGGTAAGAGAGCAGATGATGGCTGTAGAGTAATGGCTGTGCTGTTTGCAGGTGGGTGAAGCCGGGCATGATGACGTCAAGATTTTCCTCAGCCTGCTGAATCAATGAACCTTCCAGGTTTTTGAGATAGTCGAGAATCGTATCAATTTCATCGCGCAGGTAAAGACGGATATCAACTGCAACTTGATCATTGCGACTGCGCCCAGTGTGCAATTTACCACCAACAGTGCCAATCCGCTCAATCAGCCGCGCTTCGATATTCATATGGATATCTTCAAGGGCCACCGAGAACTCAAATTGCCCCGCTTCGATATCTTTCAGAATCCCATTCAAACCGGCAATGATCTGGTCAGCCTCTTCGACGCTAATGATCTCTTGTCGACCAAGCATTTCCGCATAGGCTTTGGAGCCCTGGATATCATAGCGGTAGAGGCGCTGGTCGAATTCAATCGAAGCGGTAAATTCCTCGACAAATTTATCGGTCGGTTGGGTAAAACGACCACCCCAGAGTTTTTTGCTCATGTATCTTTTCCTTTGGAAAAGAGGTTACAGGAGCAAGGATCAAGGTTAAACAAAACCTTAAACTTTGCCTTTGATCTTACCTTGCTCCTTGAACCTTGTTCCTATTTCTTCCCGCGTTGAATTGCAGCAATCCGTAACCGCAGAGCACTTAACTTGATAAACCCTTCGGCATCCGCCTGATTATAGACGTCATCCGCCTCAAAGGTGGCAAAGTCGACATTGAAAAGACTGTCGGTAGCAGAGTCACGACCGACGACCCGGCAGTGCCCTTTATACAGTTTGATGCGGGCTTTACCATTGACAGTTTTTTGGGTTTCATCAATCAATGCCTGCAATGCGATCCGCTCAGGAGCAAACCAGTAACCGTTGTAAATCATCGCCGCATAGCGGGGAACCAATGAGTCGCGCAGGTTCATCACTTCACGATCCATGGTGATCTGTTCGACAGCGCGGTGTGCTTCTTCCAGGATAGTGCCGCCGGGAGTTTCATAGATGCCACGGCTCTTCATGCCGACGTAACGGTTTTCGAGCAGGTCAACTCGACCGATACCATGTTTGCCACCCAGTTGATTCAATTTTGCCAGCAGATTGGCCGGGGAGAGGCGTTCGCCACCAATAGCAACGGCATCCCCATTTTCGAACTCAATCTCAACATATTCCGGTTGATCAGGGGCATCTTCGGGAGCAACGGTGAGGACATGCATCTCTTCCGGAGCTTCGGCCCAGGGGTTTTCCAGAACATCCCCCTCAAAGGAGATGTGGAGCAGATTGCGATCGGAACTCCAGGGGAATTTTTTACTGGTTGGAATTGGAATCCCATGTTTCTTGGCGTATTCCTCAAGGGCGGTACGACTGTTCATATCCCATTCACGCCACGGTGCAATCACTTTGACTGCTGGGTCAAAATGGTAGTAAGCGATTTCAAAACGGACCTGATCGTTCCCTTTTCCGGTCGCTCCGTGGGAGACGGCATCAGCACCTTCTTTGGCAGCTATATCCATCTGCGCTTTGGCAATCAAGGGTCGGGCGATGGCGGTACCGAGGAAATAACGACCTTCGTAGATCGCATTGGCACGGAACATCGGGAAAACAAAATCACGGGTAAATTCCTCTTTGAGATCGAGGATATGACAGGCACTGGCACCGGTATTTTTGGCCTTTTCCGGAATCCCATCCAACTCTTCTCCCTGACCGAGATCGGCAGAGAAGGCGATCACTTCACAATCATATTCTTCAACCAGCCACCTGAGGATAATCGAGGTATCCAGTCCGCCAGAATAGGCGAGAACCACTTTTTTAACGTCTTCTTTCTTACCCATTTTATTACTCCTTATTTTGTTAGGAACAAGGGGCAAGGTTCAAGGAGCAAGGAGATCTAAAATCTGAACCTTGAACCTTGTTCCTTGAACCTAGAGTTTTATGACATATGTATCGGCCATCCGATCATGCAACCCCTGTTTCTGGTCGTCAAAAGCAACCATCACATAACCGATGCCAAAAATAATTCCCGCAATAAATTTTGCCGGGATTTCACGAAAAGCAGCCTTGCCATAACCGAGCGACGATCCGTCACAGCGGATCACCTTAATCCGTAAAGCCATTTTCCCCGGAGTTTGTCCACAGTAACCGGTGAAGAAAACATAATAAGTGAGGCTGAGGACAAAACCAAATAATTGTATCAGTATGGCCATATTGGTGACCGCACCTTCACCACCTCCGACAGTGGCAAACCCGGCCAGAGCAAGCAGTGATCCCAACAGAAACTGCAGCACAAATACAATCAACGTATCAATAATAGCAGCGACCAGACGTATCCAGAATCCAGCCTTTGGCAGTACATCTATTTCTGCTTGAGTAGAGATCTCTGTTTCGACTGCACTGGATTGATACCCTTCAGCCGCTACCTCCACCGTTTCCTGAACCGGTTGTGGTACAGGGAAACTCTGTTTACATTTTGGACAGTTAGCCTTGTTGATATCGGGTGGCAATTGTTGCTGGTCAATCTGTTTGCTGAAGCCACAGTGGGGGCAGGTCATCTGCATAAAGTTAACGTGCCATCAAAGTTGCCAGAATCGCTTTTTGTACATGGAGGCGATTCTCAGCTTCTTGAAATATAATTGATTGCTCTCCCTCGACCACTTCATCGGTGATCTCTTCGTCACGGTGAGCGGGGAGACAGTGCATAACGACAGCCTCCGGGTCTGCCAGTTTAAGCAGTCCCGCATTGATCTGAAACCCGCTGAAAGCCTTCATCCGCTCTTCCTGCTCCGCTTCATGACCCATACTGGCCCAGACATCGGTATTGAGAACATCTACCCCTTCGGCTGCTTCACGTGGATCGTTGGTCAGGAGGATTTTTGCCCCGGCTTTTTCTGCCAGAGAGACAATCTTGCTATCGGGTTCATAGCCTTTCGGGGTAGCAATACGTAGCTCAAAACCAGCGACAGCAGCAGCATTGATCCAGCTGTTTGCCATGTTGTTGCCGTCACCAATCCAACAATACTTCAGACTGCGATAATCCTCTTTGTGCTCAGTAACGGTAAACATATCGGCAACCAACTGGCACGGGTGATAGAGATCACTTAAACCGTTAATCACCGGGATGTAACTATTTTCTGCAAATTCTTCCAGTGCTGCGTGGGAATAGGTTCGCGCCATAACCCCGTCACAATAACCGGACATCACTCGAGCGGTATCTTTGATCGGTTCACCACGACCCATCTGGGTGGTTCCGGAATGGAGGAACAGCGCATGCCCGCCAAGCTGAAACATCCCCACCTCAAAAGAGACCCGGGTGCGGGTTGAACTTTTTTCAAAGATCATCCCCAGTGTCTGCCCTTTGAGCAGCTGATGAGGAGTACCTTCCTTCTGTTTTTGTTTCAACTCTCTGGTCAGAGAAAAAATTGCTTCCAAATCATCCAAAGACCAGTCAGATAGTGACAGAAAATCTTTATTCATTGGTTTATTCTCCCAAGAAAAATCATTAACCACAGAGGCGCGGAGGCACAGAGAGAACCTCTTTGGTTTTTCTCAGTGACTCTGTGTCTCTGTGGTTCACAAGGCTATAATTCTTTGAAAATCCCATCCAGAATTTCAATCATCTGGTCGATCTCTACTTGAGTCACGATCAATGGTGGCACAAAGCGTAGAGTTTTCCCGGCAGTACAATTGATTAACAGACCTCGGTTCAGGGCAGTTTTGACAATCTCTCCCCCCTCGATTGTCAGTTCCATCCCCACCATCAATCCACGTCCACGGACTTGGGCAACAAAAGAGTATTTAGTCTGTAATTGCTCCAGTCTGGTTCGCAGGTAGTCCCCCATGGTGACACTATTCTTCAAGACATCGCCGTTGAGGAACACCTTCATTGCGGCGACTGCGGCAGCCGCCAGAAGGGGATTCCCGCCAAAGGTTGAACCGTGGGTGCCGGGTCCAAGGGCTGTGGCGTACTTTTCTCTGGCTACCATGGCGCCGATAGGGGGTCCAGCTGCCAGTGCTTTGGCAAGAGTCATCACATCGGGTTCGACTCCATCGTGTTGATAGGCGAACAGCTTTCCGGTGCGACCAAGGCCAACCTGAACTTCATCAAAAATCAGCAATAATTCATTTTGATCACACAGTTCCCGAACAGCTTGAAGATATCCTGCTGGTGGGATGTTGATTCCCCCTTCGCCCTGAATCGGTTCCAGCATGATAGCGCAAGTTTTTGAGTTGATTGCTGTTTTGATCGCTTCGATATTACCAAATGGGACAAATTTGAATCCCGGTAGCAATGGACCAAAACCATTGCAGATTTTTTTCTGGTTGGTGGCACTGATTGTCGCGATAGTCCGACCGTGAAAAGAGTTCTCAGCGGTGATGATTTCAAACCGATCATCACCGTGGTTATCGAGACTCTGTTTTCGTACCAGTTTCAGGGCGGCTTCGTTGGCTTCAGCTCCCGAATTACAGAAAAAGACCCGGTCACCAAATGAGTGTTCACAGAGCATCTCTGCCAGCTCAATCTGCTGTGGAATATGATAAAAATTCGAGCAGTGGAGTAGTCTGCCCGCCTGATCCTGTAATGCCTTAACAATATCGGGATGACAATGGCCAAGATTGTTGACAGCAACACCAGCGAGAAAATCGAGGTATTTTTTGCCATCGATATCGGTCAGCCAGCACCCTTCCCCACTTGCAGCCACCAGCGGGTAGCGACCATAGGTTTTAGCCACATGGGCCAGACCCCGGTCGATCCAGCCTTGTGAATTATCCATCAATTATACCTCGCCACCACAGTTCCAATCCCTTTGTCGGTAAACATTTCCAGCAGACAGGCATGTTCCATCCGACCATCAACAATGTGGGCTCTGGTGACCCCTTCTTCAACGGCATCGACACAACAGTTCACTTTTGGAATCATGCCGCCGGAGATGGTGCCATTGTTAATCAGATCAGGAACCCGCTGAATATCGATAGTGGAAATAAGTTTACCCTGCTTGTCTTTGACCCCCTCGACATCGGTCAACAGGATCAATTTTTCAGCTTTCAGTGCTCCGGCAATTCTTCCGGCGACCAGATCGGCATTAATGTTATAGGTTTCACCATTGAGGCCGCCGCCGATAGGAGCAATGACCGGAATGAAGTTGTTTTCTTTCAGACTTCTGATAATAGTCGGGTCTACCAGTTCAACTTCGCCGACCATGCCGATATCAATAATTTCCGGGGTCAGAGTGTCTGGATTGACAGCTCTCATTTCCAGCTTTCTGGCCTGAATCAAGCCACCATCCTTGCCGGTAATACCCACCGCCTTGCCACCATAACGATTGATATTGGTAACAATCTCTTTGTTGACTTTGCCACCGAGAACCATTTCGACGACATCCATAGTTTCGCTATCGGTGACCCGCATCCCCTGAATAAACTGGCTCTCAATCTTCATTGCCTCAAGAACTTTGCCGATCTGGGGTCCACCACCATGAACCACAACCGGATTCAGACCGATATATTTCATCATAATGACATCGCGGGCAAAACTTTCTTTCAGGTGTGCTTCAACCATAGCATTGCCGCCATATTTGATAACGATGGTTTTCCCGGAAAAACGCCTGATCCAGGGGAGCGTTTCCATCAGCACATTGGCTTTTTCAATCAGTTCTTCCATTTTAACCCCAGGTTAAAGGTTAAAGGTTAAAGGTTTGTCCTTGCTCCTTTTTCCTTGAACCTTATAATATATAGCGCGACAGATCTTCATCCTGACTGATTTCTGCCAGGCACTGTTGAACCTCTGCAGCCGTAATATTGACTTTCTCTCCATTCCGTTCCGGGGCGGTGAAAGAGAGGTCTTCCAGGAGTTTTTCCAGAATTGTATGGAGGCGTCTTGCGCCAATATTCTCGGTCCGGTCATTGACTGTTTTGGCGATCTTTGCCATTTCACGAACTGCCTCATCGTCAAAATCCAGATCAATAGCTTCGGTCTTCATCAACTCTTTGTATTGACGAATCAAAGCATTTTTCGGTTCTGTGAGGATGCGATAGAAATCATTCTCATCCAAACTATCCAACTCAACTCGAATCGGAAAGCGTCCTTGCAGCTCCGGGATCAAATCTGACGGTTTGGCGGTATGAAACGCCCCGGCAGCAATAAACAGGATATGATCAGTTTTGATCGAGCCATGTTTGGTGCTGACGGTACTCCCCTCGACAATTGGCAGAATATCCCGCTGCACCCCTTCGCGGGAAACCTCAGGACCATGGGTCCCCTCACGGCTGGCAATCTTATCTATTTCATCGATAAAAATGATCCCATTCTGTTCCGCTCGCTCACGCGCCAGAGTGGTGACATTCTCCATATCAATAAGTTTCTCAGCTTCAGATTCAATCAGATGTGCCCGTGCTTCGCTCACCTTAACCCGCTTACTCTTGGAACTTTTGGGGAACAGGTTGCCAAACATCTCTTTGATGTTCATCCCCATCTCTTCATTTCCCTGGGGAGTAAAAACCCCCATGGTGGGCATACTGCTGACTTCCACTTCCAACTCAATAAAGCGCTCTTCCAGCTCTCCCAGGCGTAACAGTTTACGCAACCGGTCACGGGTATGCTGTCGCTGATCCTGTTTGTCTGGAGAGCGATCGGTCTCCCCGGGCAACAGGAGGTCAAGCAGTTTTTCTTCGGCATTGTCTTCTGCTTTGAGCTGCATCTTCTGTGTTTCTTCTTCTTTGACCATATTAATGGCCAGTTCCAGAAGATCGCGAACCATACTTTCGACATCTCGACCGACATAGCCAACTTCGGTAAACTTGCTCGCCTCAACCTTAATAAAGGGAGCTTGGGCCAACTTGGCCAGGCGCCGGGCAATTTCCGTCTTCCCCACACCCGTTGGGCCGATCATGATGATATTCTTCGGTGCAATCTCATCGCGCAATTCAGCAGGAACCTGCTGACGCCGCCAGCGGTTTCTCAGGGCAACAGCAACCGCACGCTTGGCATCGTTCTGGCCGATGATATAGCGATCGAGTTCAGAAACGATCTCTCTGGGGGTAAAATTATTCACTTAAGAACCTCAATAGAAATATTGTCATTGGTATAGATACAGATATCAGCGGCGATTCGTAGTGCTTGATCGACAATTTTTTCGGCATCAAGATCAGAATGAATCACCATGGCACGAGCTGCGGCCAGAGCAAAACTACCACCGGACCCGATGGCCGCAACGCCATCATCCGGTTCAATAACATCTCCAGCACCAGAGATAACCAGAGTGACATCCTTGTCGGCCACAATCAGCAGCGCTTCCAGACGCCGCAGCATCTTGTCGCTACGCCAGTCCTTCGCCAAAGCCACGGCGGCACGTGAAAGATTGCCACGAAATTCCTGTAATTTCGCCTCAAATTTCTCAAATAGAGTAAAGGCATCAGCGGTACTCCCGGCAAACCCGGCGAGAATCTGATCTTGATAGAGGCGGCGAATTTTGCGGGCACTATGCTTCATCACCGTGTTACCCAGACTGACCTGCCCATCCCCGGCTAAAGCAACTTGTGAGTCGTGCCGTACACAGCAGATTGTTGTTCCTTTAAACATATATAACTCCAAAATATTCAGGGCATTGATGAACGATGATAGATAACATAAAGAGGGGCGGGAATAAAGGGTTTAAAGCCACAAATGGATAGAGGAAATAACGCAAAGTTCAGGGGCTTTTAGTTCGGCAGGGGAAATTGAATGGTGGCGATACTCCCCTCTCCCGGCTGGCTTTCAATCGATAGCTGACCTCCCATACGGGAAATGAAATCACGGGCATAGAAGAGGCCAAGACCAAAACCACGAACCTGACCCGTATGATCAGGATCAACCTGATAAAATTTATTGAATATTTTAGCAAGTTCCAGTTGTGTAATACCAATGCCGGTATCCTTAACCAACAGTTTGAAATATTTGTCCTCCACCCTTCCTTCAAGGCTCACCACGCCACCTTCCGGGGTGAATTTAATGGCATTATCAAGCACAGCGCGAACCGCAAATCGGATTCGCTCTGGATTCAACATCAATGGTTTTACAGGCAGTTGTGGCTCAGTAAAGCTTTCCAGGCTGATTTTCCGCCGGTATGCTGCAGGTTGTAAAGCAATGACCACTTGCCCGGCAAGAGCCCCCAAATCAACAGGTTCAAGAATTAATGCCGTTTCTTGCAGAGCGGCATCACTGAAGTAGAGCAAGTCCTGAATCAATTGTTCCATGTGAACGGTTTCAGCCTGAACCATGGCGACCATCTGTTTGAAATTGTCGTCATCCGGGCTTTCAACCCCCTCTGCAATATTTTGAATAAACAGGGAAATAGCGGTTGCCGGAGTTTTTAATTTATGGGAAATCAGTCCGAGAAAGTTACTTTTCAGTTGATCCATACGTTTCAGATCCGCCAACTCCTGACGAATTTTTTGTTTTTCAAAAACTTTTTCAACAGTTGTACTCAACTGCAGGATATTGATTGGTTTGTTGATGAAATCGTCTGCTCCAGATTTAAGAGCTTTCAGAACCAGGTCTTTGTCTGAATAGCCGGTCATCAGAATCACTGCCTGATCAGGATGCTGTTCCTTTACTTTTTGTAACAGGGTCAGCCCGTCCAGATTCGGCATCATGACATCACTTAAAACCAGATCGACATCTTCCACTTCCAGAATTTTTATCGCTTCAACACCATCTTCCGCTTGCAGTACCCGATACTCTTCTAAAACATCGCGACACAAATTACGGATAATCGGTTCATCATCGACACAGAGGATGGTCTTTTCATTTTGTCTATAATTTGATTCAGAAAATGCCATATTTTTTCACTACTCTCAGTTAAGGAGTTGCAGAATCACTCAATTAGTCCCTCCGGCTTTAAATATAACCAGAGATGCAAAAATGTCCAGCTTCCGCGCTACCTTTATCCATTATTTGTCGTTGATCGCTATTGCTAGCGTACATAGAGATGTAATCCAGTTCAGAAGAACAGCTCACCCCTTTAGACTTCCAGCAAAACTGGGCATGGTGTGAAAAGTTACTCTATGAAATCAACCCAGAATCTGCTTCAACTGTTCCGGTGCCGCTTGTAGCAACTCTTCAATTTTATCGGTATCCGAACCACCCGCTTGAGCCAGTTCGGGGCGACCACCGCCGCGACCACCGACAATTTCTGCCAGAGGTTTGATC
>JAGGWI010000080.1 GCA_021157505.1 Desulfuromusa sp.
GATATGCGGAATGGCGTTTTTTCAACAATTCACTGAACCTTTATAAATACAGTGGATAGAAATGTGCGAATGAAGATTATTTCATAATAATTATAAATAATCAATTACATTAATGTTAGATTACTAACGAAAGTTATTTAATAAAACTATTGTCATTTTCACTCTTTATCACTATACTCCATAAGCTAACGCTAATCTTGACTGCAAGACTGACCGTATTCAATGGATATGATGTTGTTATTAACAAAGAAACTATTACTGAAAAGCTGCGGAATAATGCTACTAGCGATCTGCTTGGGCACTCATCTGCACGCAGCAGAAAACACCCCACAGCCGCTCCTGCTAGCGCAACTGCAAGTTCCGGTTGAGACCCTGCTGACTTTGGAAAGCGTGAGTCGAGAAACAACTGAAATATCTGCCTATGAACTGAGTCGCATGTCACTGACGAAATTGATTCATCGAGTCGTGGCTGATAATCAACAGATACAGATACAAAAAACCGACTGGATGATCAGACAAGCCGAAGCAGAACAATCCCGCGCTATCTTTGAGCCGGAACTGCTTACTTCAATAGAACGGCAGATGCACAAACAGCGAAACACCGTACAGGAATCTTTAAACCGGAATTATGACTCAACCTATTCCGAACATAACTGGAAATACGATGCCGCACTCCAGGCTCTGGTTCCAACCGGAGGGCAAGTTAAACTGGGCTATAATTTCAACGAACTCTCCAACAGTATGACCCGTTCATTGAGTGACGATAAAAATGAATATCAGATGTATCTGGGAATCAGCTTAGTCCAGCCGCTGCTGAAAAATGCCGGAACAAAAGCCACCTATGCAGGGATTATGAGTGCTGATCTTGAATCTCTGGCAGCATTTCAAGATTATCGCCTGAGAATGATGCAGCGTGTCAGTAAGGTTTCGGTCGAATATTGGGACTATTATCAGGCCCAGAAAAAGCTCACCCTTAGAGATGAGTCGTACCGGATTGCGGCACAGATTTTAGCTGACAACCAGGAACGTTATCGCACCGGAAAAATGGCAGAAACCGAAGTTCTGGAAGCCATCATTGGGGTCAACACCCGAAAAACCCTCCTCAGTGAAACGGCACATACACAGATGAGGGTGGCTAATCGACTGCGGAGTTTACTCGCACTGACCGGAACAGATCCCAACATTCTTAATAATCTGGGAAACAGAGAAACACAACCTGAGGTGCAACCGGTTGGCGCTGAGGAGATTATCCCTGTTAAACAGCTGGATCTCCCGATAGCACAAGGGGCATCGAGCCCGGCACCACCCCCTGATCCGAATCTCAACACCTCCCCATTCCTGTTGGAACAACTGAGCTCCAACAGAAATGAAATTATCCGCTCAGCATTCGAGTTGCGCCCCGAATATCTGGCGGCAAGAAAAAAACTGGAACAGGCCGAAATAAAAATCAGTTTTGATGAAAACCAACGCTGGCCAGAGCTGGATTTAATCGGCAGCTATGGCCTCAACAGCCTCGACACCAGCACAGGTAGTTCCTGGGATCAGATCGAAGATGGGTCATACTCGTCCTGGTCAGCGGGTCTGCAATTCCGCCTGCCACTCCAGGGGGATATCTATAGTCGGAGTCAACTGAAGAAATCCAAGTTGGAAAAACGGCGCCAATTGATGATTTTAAAAGAAATAGAAATTGAGCTGAAAAACCGGATAGATACAGCGATTGACAATGTCATGCGCACCACCGAACAGTTAAAATATGCCCGACAGATCATCGAAATTCAGAAACGATTGTTCGACACCGAACTGATCAGGCTGGAAGCAGGACAAAGCAGCAGCCGCTTGGTTCTGGAAAAAGAGGACGATTATCGTCTGGCAAAAGAAGATGCGTTGAGCAATGCCATAAAACAACAAAGGGCCCTGGTAGAAATGGAACTGGCCAGCGGCACCATCCTGCAAAATTATGGGGTGGATAGCATGGAGACAGAGCTTTGAACAAAATTGGAAAAAACATCTCCGCTCCGGCAAGGGTATCTCCTTCATGGAGAATAAAAGAACTCCTGCTGGCTGGAATCGTCTTGATCTCTTTACTTTATTGCCCTCAACCCTCTGCCGCTGAAGAGTTTGAAATCTCGGGTTTTACTGAAGCGGTACAAAATTCAGCATTGGGACTTTCAATGATCGGGCGGGTCGCGGCAATCAAAGTTGTCGAAGGGGAACAGGTTGAACGGGGGCAGATACTGCTACGATTAGATCAAGAGTTGGTAACGTTAGAGGTCAAACTGCGCAAAGTCATCTGGGAAAACCAGATTGAGATTGAAGCGGTCACCGAGCAGGTCAAAACTTTAAAAAAACACCTGGATGCCAGCCGTGAACTATATCTATCCACCGGTTCGGTTCCTCGTGAGGTACTGGAAAACAAGGAATTGGAATACACCTTTGCCGTTGCCGATTTGGGCCGACTTGAAATTGCCAAACAGCGCGAAAAAATTGAATATGATAGTGCCCGGACACTGCGGTCCAAACGCAACCTCTATGCCCCCTTTACCGGAGTTGTTGAAGAGTTGTTAGTCGGTATAGGGGAAAGCTGTGATATCGACACGCCAGTTATCCAATTGGTCGATACGAGTCAAGGCTATTTTGTCGCCAATGTAGAGCTGGAAGTTTCTGCCCACCTGGCCGTGGGACAAAAGGTGCAACTGCAGCTGCAAACAGAAACAGAACCTCTCTCCATGGAAGCAAAAATTGTCTACATCAGCGCCCTGGTTGATCCGGCCAGCGGATTACGCATGATCAAAGCACTATTTGATAATCAGCAAGGGCAAATCGTTCCCGGTGTCGCCGGGGTCATGCGTCTGTCAGAACAGTAACAATTTGTTGTCATTTTGGAATACCTGTGACCGATATAACCTCAATCAAAGAGCTCCACTCTTTTCCCGGACATCCGGCTCAATTCTGGCCGGCCTTTCTGGCTTTTGCCAGTCAGCAGGTCCAGGCCGGAAGCTCTGTTCTGTTAATCAGAAAGAGTTCCTGGGAACAGCAACTGCAATGGCCGGCCACGCAACCAACTAACCAGAAGCTGCCCCTCTCTGAACCACTGCTCCAACTGGCTGACAAATCTCTGCAGCAGGGTCATGCCGTTTTACGCAGCAGCAACCCGACACAACCTATTTTGATTGGTCTGGCGGTGGCAGGACAAACCACAGAGCAGCCACAAGTCATTATTTTTGAAGTCCCGAACACAACCACTGAACAATTGAATTATCACTTGCGCCAACTGCAGTTGCTAGCAGATACACCTGCTGTTTATCAACAAACCAGAGCTGGGATTGAAGAGCTCGGCAAACGAGCCGATCTGACCCAAACACTGGAACTGCTGCTGCTGTTGAACCAACAGGAAAAATTTATTGCTGCCGCGATGACGGTGGTCAACGAAACCGTCTCCCGTTTTCGCTGCAGCCGAGTCAGTCTTGGTTGGCAGGTCGATGGCTATATCCGTCTCCAGAGCATCAGCCATATGGAGCAATTTGAGCCAAAGATGGAGATTGTCAATCAGCTTGAAGCTGCCATGGAAGAGGCTTTCGATCAGGATGAAGAGATCTTCTTTCCTGCCGTTCTTGCCGATGGGCCGATCAACCGTGACCATGTCAGTTACGCTAAAGACCAGCAGGTTGGCCAGTTGCTTTCACTACCGTTGCGTGCTGCCGGACAGGTTGTCGGAGTTTTAAGCTGTGAAAGAGATCAGACTCCCTTCAGTGAAGTAGAAATCCGCAGTTTGAGAATCCTCTGCGACCAGATTTCATCCCGTCTGGCCGTTCTGAAAAAAGCGGATCGCTGGCTGGGAGCAAAGTTGAAAGAGAGCTTAAAAGCAACCTTTACCACCCTGCTCGGCCCGGAAAAGACGCTGATCAAACTGACTGGATTACTTGTTTTCGGACTGTTGTTGAGTTCTGTTCTGGTGAAACTCCCCTACCGCATCGAAGCCCCCTTTATCCTGCGCAGTAAAGATGTTCGCCAGATTACCGCCCCATTTCCCGGTTATATCGATCAGGTGCAAGCTGATATCGGGCAGCGGGTTGAGAAGGGGAACCCCCTGTTGACTCTCGATAACAGTGATCTGTTACTTGAGGAAGCAGAGGCAGTGACAAATCGGGTTCGGTATCTGCGTGAAGCTGAAAAAGCGCGGGCTAAAAATGCGTTGATTGAGATGAAAATAGCCCAGGCGCAGGCAGAGCAGGCGCAGGCGCAACTGGAACTGATCCAACACCGCTTGAATCGTGCCCAGTTGCGTTCACCGATTGACGGTATTGTGGTTGAAGGTGATTTTTCCGAACGGCTCGGCACCCCGGTGGACAAAGGGGATGTATTGTTCAAAGTGGCCCGCCACGAAAAACTCTATGTAGAAATCCGCGTGACTGAAGAGGATATTCAGGAACTGGCCGCCGGACAAACTGGAGAGATGGCCTTTGTCAGCCAACCACGACATAAATATCCGCTGCAGATTCAACAAATTGATCCACTGGCCAGTGCTGAAGAGTCCGGGAATATCTTTTTTGTCCGCAGTGAAATTTTCACCACGGCAGAAAGCTGGTGGCGTCCGGGGATGAGCGGTATCGCCAAGATCGCGGTTGGTGAACGTCCTTTACTCTGGATCTTCAGCCACCGCACGGTGAACTTCTTACGTTTGCTGATCTGGTGGTAAAGGCTGAATAGATGAAGCATGGCATCGGCAAAACATTCAGTGAATCGTGGCACCGCGTTGCCGAACTGCGGGTCACTTTGCGTTCTACAGTGACAGTTCGTAAACAACTGTTCCGGGGCAAGCACTGGTATGTATTGCAGGACCCTTTCAATAATCATTTCTTCCGTCTGGAAAAACCGGCCTATACTTTTATCTCGCGCTTAAACCCGGCACAAAGTGTTGCCGAAGTCTGGCAAAGCAGTCTGGAGCACAATCCAGAGACCGCACCGGGACAGGATGAGGTGATTCGTCTGTTAGCCCAGCTTTATCATGCCAACCTGCTCTTCTGTGAATTGCCGGTTGACAGTCAAAAACTCTTTGAACGCTATCGGCAACGGCAGCAAAAAGAACAACGCAGTAAATTATCGAGCCTGATGTTTTTTCGGATTCCGCTATTTGATCCCGATCCCTGGCTGACCCGCCATCCGCTGCTGGTGCAGTTACTCACCAGCCGGCTGGCCTTTGGTGTTTGGCTGATTCTGCTGCTGCTGGCAGGGAAAACCGTCGTTGAGCAACTGCCACAATTGCTCAGCGAAGCGGGAAACCTCCTTTCCATCAGTAATCTGCTGCTCCTTTATTGCGGTCTGGCGCTGGTCAAAACACTACATGAACTGGGACACACTCTGGTCTGCAAACGCTTTGGTGGCGAGGTGCATACCATCGGTCTCATGTTGATTGTATTTGCCCCGTTGCCCTATATGGATGCGACCTCCAGCTGGTCGTTTCGCCAGCGCCGTGAACGGATTCTGGTCGCCAGCGCTGGGATGATTTTTGAGTTTTTTGCCGCCGCGACTGCAGCACTGATCTGGGCCAATACCGGGCCGGGGACAATCCACAGCCTGTCACTCAACATGCTGATTGTAGCGTCTGTTTCCACCCTGCTGTTCAATGCCAATCCACTGCTACGCTATGATGGTTATTATATTCTTTCCGACCTCCTCGATATTCCCAACCTGCAATCACGTTCGCAGGAACACTTAAAGCATCTGGCGTGCCGCTACCTGCTTGGACTCCAGCAATCCAGCAGCCCGACTGACAATCATAAAGAGGCCCGCTGGCTGAGTATTTATGGCCTTCTCAGCGGTGTTTACCGGTTCCTTGTCTACGCTGGAATTATTCTCTTTGTTGCCGATCGGTTCCTGTTGCTGGGGTTATTGATGGCTATTTTTTGCCTGCTGATCTGGGGCATTGTGCCGATCGGACGGTTTATCAGCTATCTGCTGACCAGCCCTGAATTAGCCCGGGTGCGATCCCGCGCGATTTTCGGCACCTTGATCCTGAGTCTGGTTGCGATCATTTTATTTGGCATGATTCCGCTGCCAAACCGCTTCCGTGCCCCCGGAATTATTGAGGCACAGAGCCATCTTCGGGTGACCAGTCAAACCGCCGGACAACTGAGTCAAATTTTACACGACGATGGGTCATCGGTGGTGATTGGTCAACCCCTGCTACAGTTGGTCAACCCGGAACTCGAGATTGAAATCAAACTGACTCATGCCCAGCGGGATGAAATCGTCTATCTGCAACAGCAGAGTGTCGCCTTTCAGGGTGATGCAACCCGGATCACCCTGAAACGTCGCCTGCAAGCACTCGATAGTCGCCTGACAGAACTGCAACGCCGCCATCAAGCATTATTGGTCACTGCCGAAGCAACGGGAATATGGGTCGCTCCAGAGCTTGAGCAACGGATTGACAGTTGGCTGGAACGGGGTAAAAAACTGGGTGATATTGTTTCCAC
>JAGGWI010000290.1 GCA_021157505.1 Desulfuromusa sp.
AGAAATAGACCAGCAGAACATCACGGGCCGCCAAATTGAACTGAATTTCGACACCACTGACCAGGTACACCAACGTAATCAGTACTGAAAATAAAAGTCCACCGGTGACCGGTTCAGGGATGCTGAACGTGCGCAAAAATCCGATTGTCTCATTCAATCGCTTACCGACAAACAGAACAATAATACCCAGTGTCGCGACAAAGAAAGAGCCAAAGTGCAGAATACCATTTTCGAATTCCATCTAGTTTTTCCTTATAAATCAAGTAATCAATCGTGGTCTAGAAAGTGACAAAAGTTCAGGTCCCTCGGCATTATAGGTTTTTTTTCTTACGGCTGGTTTCATATTCGATAGCTGTCGAGATATAGGGAACTTACACCAAATCCGTTATCATTAGAAGGTCAATATTGCAATGTGGCTTATAATTGCTCCTTATTGACATTCGTTATATAGTCAACTATATAACCAGATAGTGATGTTTCATAATCCGTATTCAGGGGGTACGTAACGAGTACATGTCCCCTGAATACTTTCTGTTATTTGGAGCAGGTGATGACCAAATCAAAAGTTGCTGTGACAGCTCCCTTGTGGATGCAGAAAAAATCACAGAACTTTCTTGGCGGCAATCGGATCGATCTGCTGGAACAGATTGATCGTTGCGGTTCTATCTCAACGGCCGCCAAGGCTGCCGGGATGAGTTATAAGACTGCCTGGGATGCACTGAATGTGATGAATAACTTGGCCGACCAATCTTTAACGGTGGCAGTGACGGGCGGTTCGGGTGGTGGTGGAACCCGGCTGACCGATGAGGGGAAAAAGGTTATACGTCTCTATCGGCTGATCGAAGCGGAGCATCAGAGCATGCTGGCTAGGCTGGGAGAGTCTCTTGATGATTTTAACAACTATCTACCCCTGCTACAGAGGATCACCATGCGTATCAGTGCCAAAAATGTTTTCTCCGGAACGGTCTGTGAAATTATCCGTGATACTTCGGTCGCCCAAGTTGTTCTACAGCTGAAATCGGGACATCAGATGACGGCGGTGATAAGCACCGATAGTGTTGATGCTCTCGCTCTGGAAGTTGGTGTGTCGGCCTATGCTCTGGTCAAAGCATCTTCTGTCATGATTGCCAACGAACCAGGAACTTTGGCTATCAGTGCAAAGAACCTGATCCGTGGATCCGTCACCGGAATTACTGAAAGTACAGTTCTCGGGGAAGTCGTTTTGGATATCGGGGCAGGAGAAACCATCACCGCAACGATTACCGATAGCAGCGTAAAAACTCTGGCTCTGAAAGAAGGGGACGAGGTCTGGGCTGTGATTAAAGCGACCAGCGTTATTGTAGGGGTTGAATAAACCGCTCAGCATAAGTTGAAAGGGAAAGTAAAATGGGACGAATCAAGATTCTGCTGCCATTTCTGATCATCATTCTGTTCTGCAACCCTGCTCTGTCGATTGAGCATCTGCGTCTGGCAACCACAACTTCGACGGACAACTCAGGTTTATTGGCTGAATTATTACCACCATTCGAGCGGGCCAACGCTTGTCAGGTGGATGTCATTGCTGTTGGCACCGGCAGGGCGATCAAACTGGGTGAAAATGGTGATGTTGACGTTATCCTGGTTCATGCACGCAGCAAAGAGGATAAATTTATTGCCGCAGGGTACGGTATCGACCGCCGCGATATCATGTACAACGATTTTGTTATCCTTGGACCCGCAACGGATCCGGCAAAAATTAAAGGTGTCGATGATGCTGTGGTAGCGATGAAAACAATTGCCACTACACAGGCAACATTCGTATCCCGTGGTGATGATTCCGGAACTCATACCCGTGAACAGCAACTCTGGTCTACTGCCGGAATTTCCCCGACTGGCAGCTGGTATTTGGAGGCTGGACGCGGGATGGGGGATGTTATTATCATGGCCGGTGAACGGCAGGGTTACACATTGAGTGATCGTGGAACTTATCTCGCATTTAGAGAGAAAACCCCCTTAAAAATTGTTGTTGCCGGGGATAGTCGGTTGTTCAATCCCTACGGTGCCATCATCATCAATCCCCAAAAACATCCGCATATAAAAATTGATTTGAGCCGTAAGTTTCTTGATTATCTGACCAGCGCGGAAGCTAAAAAAATAATCACCAGGTTCCGCAAGGGTGGCGAACAGCTTTTTTACGTTACGGAGTAAATATCAACCTTGGATTACCTTTACGAATCTCTGATAACAGCAATTACACTGATCTTCAATCTGGATGTCGAGGTCAGGACTGCCGTCTGGACATCGCTCTACACATCGTCAACGGCAATTTTCTTTGCTTCCCTGATCGGGATTCCAGCCGGATTATGGTTGGGTCTCAGTCGCTTTCGCGGCAGACGAATCCTGGTGACGTTGTTGAATACGCTGATGGCGCTACCAACTGTGGTTATCGGTTTGCTGCTGTTTGGGTTGTTGAGCCGTCAGGGACCGCTGGGCAGTTGGGGGCTTTTGTTTACCCCAGTTGCCATGATTCTGGGGCAGATGGTTCTGGCGACGCCCATTGTCGCCAATCTTGTCCTTGCCGCGGTGGCCGGAGCGGATCGACGTATTTTGCCAACATTATTGACCTTGGGAGCCTCCCCCTTTCAGGCCACGATACAATTGCTGAAAGAAATTCGCTTCGGCATCATGGCGGCCATTATTGCCGGGTTTGGTCGGGTTATTGCCGAGGTTGGTGTCGCCATGATGCTGGGTGGAAATATCCGTGGTGTGACCCGCACCATGACCACAGCCATAGCACTGGAAACCAGTAAAGGTGAGTTTGCCTTTGGTCTTTCCCTCGGAATTATTCTGCTGGCGGTCGCATTGATGGTTAATCTTGGTTTGAACTTTGTCCAACAGA
The DNA here is from genome assembly GCA_021157505.1 of Desulfuromusa sp. Taxonomy (GTDB): domain Bacteria; phylum Desulfobacterota; class Desulfuromonadia; order Desulfuromonadales; family Geopsychrobacteraceae; genus Desulfuromusa. Next base: position 2,879 of record JAGGWI010000290.1, read on the forward strand.
GGTAAGTTGATGGAACCTGCTTACAGGTTAAAAGATATCGAACACAGTCTTGGCGAAAACTTTTGTTTAAAAGTTCAACGGCTGGATATCGACAGCGACAAAATCCATGTTGTCAGTGGACCGAATGGAGCGGGGAAAAGCACACTATTGAGAATTCTGGCTCTCTTAATCAATCCGCAGCGGGGGACTCTCTTCTTTTCAGGCCAACCCATTGATCCTTCTGTCAGTAGCCAACTTTCTCTACGCCGAAAAATCACCCTGGTAGAGCAATCTCCCTACCTGCTTCAGGAAAGCGTATCCAGCAATCTTGCCTTTGGCTTGAAAGTCCGTCGAGTCAGCCGTGCTGAGCGGGAACAGAGAATTGCCGAAATTCTTCCGCTAGTTGGTTTAGCCGATTTCTCACAAAGGCCGATAAAAGAACTCTCTGGGGGGGAAGTTCAGCGGGTAGCTCTGGCAAGGGCGTTGGTTCTGAATCCTGAAGTTCTGTTGCTGGACGAACCGACCGCCAATATTGATCATGACAGTTTACCTGGTTTTGAACAGTTGCTGCGGAGTTTAGCAAAAAATGGCATGACAATTATTATGTCAACTCATGATCCAGCACAAGCGGAACGGCTGAATGGTAACCTCATCAGAATCCAGAACGGGGTGGTCAGGGGATAGTTGTTACCTTTAGCTTTCAAAAGGCCGGGGACAGACCTGAGGTCAGTCCCCTTGGTTCTCTAGTAAATCACAATATAATTTCATCCGGTACTTCACCCTCCGGGGTGAACCACTCTTCTTCGATAAAATCACTGTCGGTAATCTGTTTAAGGTTCCGTTTCAGGTATTTTCCCTGTGCTGATACAGCAATTTTTCCATTGGGAAGGTAGAGCTCTCCGGTCCCCTCATAAATTCGCCCCCGATCATTGGTCACCCGTCCAATTACTTTCAATTCCACCCCCAGAGGGACCGGATGTTTGTATTTGACCTGTAAATCGACCGTGACACCAAAAGTATCCTGACCATAATGTGCCATGATCGCCCGACCGATCACTTCATCAAGCAATGCCGCAGAAACACCACCATGGGCAATTCCAGGATAGCTTTGATGCTCTTCACGTGGGGTAAACAGGGCGATCACCTCTTGCTCTTCGGTTTCATAAAATTTCGTTTTCAGCCCGAACTGATTCTCGGTTCCGCAGACCAGGCAGTGTTTGGAAATATGCTGACAATTTTTTATTTTATGATTCATTTTATCTCCCATAAGCCTCCTAGGTCAAAATCTGCAACAGCTTCAGTCCGTCATAAAACAGGATGCCGGCTAAAACAATTAATAACACCCCGAGACCGCGGATGATAGTGCGATAAAGGTTCCCGCTTAAAAAAGATTTCGACCTGCCAACCAGCACCGCCACACCAATTTTTGCTCCGATCAAGCATAGGTAAAATCCCCCGATAAAAGCAACTCCGGCAAAGGGGTGTCTGTTCATGGCGTTGGTCATGGTTGGCGCTCCAACAGTAAGCCAGAACAGATAAGGATGTGGACTGAGAAAGTTTGTCAAAATCCCTTTGGTCAATGATTTTGG
>JAGGWI010000056.1 GCA_021157505.1 Desulfuromusa sp.
ACGTCGGAGCGATAGTGACGAAACCCTTGCTGAATTTGGTCGGCGTCGACTCGGAAGTGAGGCACTCGATAAGCTGATTTCACCGATGGTTTCGGGGATTTTTGCCGGAGATCCTGAAACTATGAGTTTAAAGAGTTGTTTCCCGCGAATTCATGAGTTAGAACAGCAATATGGTGGACTGATCAAGGCGATGCTCATGTTGGCCAGAAAGAAACGTGCTGAGATTAAAGCGGGTAAAGCGGTGGCGAGTGCTGCTGGTCCAGGTGGAGTGTTGACCTCATTCAGTGGCGGTATTCAGGAACTGACCGACGGTATTGCTGCTGCCCTTGCGGGGGAAGTTCTGAGTGGCCATGGGGTGGAGAAGATTGAGCAGAAAAAGGATGGATTTCTCCTCCATCTGGAGGGAGGGGAACAACTTGAGGTGGATATGGTGGTTACTGCCGCTCCCGCCTATGCAGTTGCCAATATGCTTGATGGCTTGAATGACAAAAGTTCTGTAATTTTACGACAAATTCCTTATGCAAGCATGAATGTGATCTGTTTCGGTTATCAGCGCGAGCGGATTGATTATGATTTGAAAGGGTTTGGCTATCTGATTCCCAAAGCTGAAGGGTGCGATACTTTGGGAACTCTCTGGGATTCAAGTATCTTCTCCCATCGTGCTCCGGAAGGAAAGGTGCTGTTGCGCTCAATGATGGGTGGTGCAGCTAATTCTGCCGCGATTGATTTCTCTGAAGATGAAGTGGTGGCACGGACCAGGAACGATCTGAAACAGATCATGAAAATCAATTGTGAACCGGAGTTTGTAAAAGTATTTCGTCATCGTCATGCTATTCCGCAATATACCCGCGGTCATGGACAGCGGGTACAAGAACTGGAAAACTCATTGCAAGACTCTCCTGATCTGATTCTGACCGGGAATGCATTTTACGGAATCGGTTTGAATGATTGTGTTCATGCGGCAAATCAGGCCGCTGCCAAGGTTGTCACCCGGCTGGAGAAAAAGAAGTAGTTGTCTTCGGGGGACATATCCCAAGAAGTTTATGGGCTAAGAAACTCTGGTGGTTCGCGCAGCAAAAGCCTGGGACAGCCCCGCTTTTACTGGGTTTTTCAATATTCACTTTTAATGCCGAATAAGTAGAAAAGGGTTGATATGTCGGGAATGGTTGAAAGTTTTAAGCGTGATCTGGCCGAAGTCAATTGGCGGGAATTGAAGATTCATCTACAGCGGGACTCCATTATTATTGTTGCTGCTGAGCTTGATCTGATCGAGGTTGCAGTGGCGGTTGCTGATGACGATAAAACCCGGGTTGAGATCTGGATTGCCGAAAACCAGCTGGCCAAACCGACAGCAGAGCATCTGGAACGTTGGCAGCAAGAATCGGGTAACCGGTTTCAGATGCTGATTGTTCAGCCTTTTATTCTGGTTCAGGAAATTAATAATGTCTGAATCGTTTGTTGCTTCCCTCAGCCACTTTCGAGGGGCAGCGGTCTTCAACCCCTGGGGGGATGTCGATCTGGAACATGATCGGGATGACGGCGGGCCAGAAATACGAAGACGGCAACTGCTCCATTATTTGCAGGAACGGATCGGGGTTGCTGATACGCTCCTCTGTGCCGAGGCAATCGGTTATCAGGGGGGGCATTTCAGTGGGATCCCGATGACCTCCGAACGGCTCTTGTTGGGAGGGCTAAGCCATAAGAATCTTTCTCCAGAGATGGTTTTTCGTGGACTTGTCCCACAACGTACCAGTCGGGAGGACTTGAAACCTTTAGGTTTCACAGAGCCAACAGCAACGATTGTCTGGGGGTTTCTGGCTGATCAGGGGATAGATCCCCGGCGGGTCATCTTGTGGAATGCCTTCCCCTGGCACCCTTACCACCCTGAGAAGGGATTTCTCAGTAACCGTACCCCTAAAGATGAGGAACTTGCAGTTGGGCATCAGATGTTGCTGCAACTGCTGGAATTGGGTCAGTTCAAACAGGTTGTTGCTATCGGCGAAAAATCAGCGCAACAACTTCAATCACTCGAAATTGCTGCGCACAAGGTTCGTCATCCTGCCAATGGTGGTGCTGGAAAGTTTCGTACACAGATGCTTGAGCTGCTGGAGAAGATGTGACGGAGTCTGTCTACAGGTGTGAACAGGTCGTGAAAATGGGGTGTTATGTCGATTGAGATTATAGAAAATCAGATTGGTCGTTTTCTGGCAAGCGAAGCGCCAGAAGTGATGTCGATTAAAGGAGCCTGGGGAGTTGGTAAAACCTACGCCTGGAATAAATACCTGGCCAATGCAAAAAAACAGAAAAAGATTGCTCTGAAAAAGTACTCTTATGTCTCTCTTTTTGGAATTAATTCACTGGAAGATTTAAAGTTTTCGATTTTTGAAAATATGGTGGATGAGAAATCAATTGGTCGAAGACCGACGGTGGAAAGTTTTAAAGCCAGTACCACTGAATTACTCAAAACCCTGGGAAAACGATCTCTCTCTATTCTCCCATCCAATCCAACAATTATCCATTACCATTCTATGATCGAGTCCCTCTCTTTTCTTTCTCTTGAGAAAACTATCATTTGTATCGATGATTTTGAAAGAAAGGGTCACAATATTGAGGCACAGGATATTTTAGGGCTGATTACCCAGTTAAAAGAACAGAAAAAGTGCAAGGTTATCCTGATTCTGAATGATGAAAGTCTGAGTGAAGGCTCTTCCGTCGATTACATTAAACTTCGCGAAAAAGTTATCGACACAGAGCTGAGGTTTGCTCCGACAGCAGGGGATTGCGTTGAAATTGTGTTGACTGGCAACAAGATCGAGCGACAGTTAGGGGAGCATATTATCAAACTGGGTATTAATAATATCCGGATTATAAAAAAGATCGAAAAATTATCGGCCTTGCTGGTGCCACTCCTGAAGAGTTATGAAGATCCGGTTTTGTCCCAAGCTTTGCGCACCGTAACTTTGCTCACCTGGTGCTATTATGGTCAAGGGAATGATACCCCTGATTATAATTTTGTCAGCAGTCGAAATAGTGCATTCAGTGATCTGGACGATGAGATCGTCCTCTCAACCCAACAGCAGCTCTGGTGTGCGATATTACGTAATTATGATAATTATGCAGTTGATGAATTTGATCAGCAGATTGCTCGACTGGTTGAAAACGGCTACGTCGATGAAGTGCGTTTGCTGGAAGAGGCTGTGGTGTTGAATGAGAAAGTTCTTGCGACATCCTCTGAAGATTCATTTAAAGAGGCCTGGAGGAAATTCAACGAATCTTTTGATGCTGATGACCAGGAGGTTATCTCCTGCCTCTCTGCCAGCTTTAAACATAATGCCAAATATATCAGTCCGGTTAATCTTGATGGTACGGTGCGTCTGCTCAGGTATCTTGGTAAGGGGCAGTTAGCCACAAAAATCATCGGGTTGTATATCGATAAACGCAAAGGGGACGCAGAGCTTTTCAACCTTGATACTTCTGCTTTACTCGGAGAAATCAAAGATAGTGAAGTGATTACCAGGTTTAGAGAAGAATATGAATCTCTCCGGGCAAAACTCTCGCTTCAGGAAATCTGCGACCAGTTACTTGCTTGTGACAGTTGCAGCGATGAGGAGGAAGCCCTCTTGTCGCAGGCATCTGTTGAAAAATATGTGGCGCTGTTCAAATCTCAAAAAGGGGAGAAACTATCGCAATATGTCGATCTCTGCCTCAGTTTTCACCGTTTAGGGGGGACCACTAAGTATCAGCAGCTGATCTATCAAAAGGCCGCTGAAGCTCTTAAAATTATTGGCAGCGAGAGTAAATTGAATGCCAGCCGAGTCAGACGGTTTGGGATAAAAGTGGATTAGAATCAAGCTGAAGATGTTCGCCACCGGGTTAAAGAGTCTGGGTCACTGCGGTAATATCTAACTCAGGTTTTGAAGGTTAATATTTATGTCACCATCACAAAAGTCCTGGCAACGTCCGGAACTGCTACTGTTTCTCATGGCTTTCGCAGTGCCACTCAGCTTTGCCGCCTGGCAGGCTCTGCTGAATAATTTTGCTATTGAACGGGCAGCATTTACCGGAAAAGAGATGGGGATGCTGCAATCGTTGCGGGAGGTTCCCGGGTTTCTCGCTTTCGGTGTTGTGTTTCTGCTGCTTATCGTGCGGGAACAGTCTCTGGCAATAATTTCGTTGCTGCTGCTTGGTTTGGGGACAGCTCTGACGGGTTTTTTCCCAAGTGTTGTCGGGCTTTACCTGACAACGGTGTTGATGTCGATCGGATTTCATTATTATGAAACGATACAGACATCTTTAACCCAGCAATGGATTCCCAAAGAACAGGCAGCAGAAATTTTTGGTCGCTTGATTGCCGTTGGTTCCCTGGCAGCCATCATCGTTTTTGTCCTGATTTGGGCGGGAACAAACCTGTTTGAGCTTGACTATCGCTGGCTCTATCTCGGTTTCGGTGGAATGACGATGGCGATAGCATTGATCGCGTGGATACTCTTCCCTCAATTTCCACAGCATACCGCTCAGCATAAGCACATGGTGCTGCGCAGTCGCTATTGGCTCTACTATGCTCTGGTCTTTATGTCGGGAGCCCGGCGGCAGATATTTATGGTATTTGCTGGTTTTCTGATGGTGGAAAAATTTGGTTATTCGGTCAGTAATATTGCACTACTGTTTCTGGTCAATGCATCGTTCAACGTATTGTTTGCCCGTAAAATTGGTCGCTTGATTGCCCGGTTTGGTGAACGCAACGCTTTGTTGCTGGAATATGCCGGTTTGATCATTGTCTTTGTCGGCTACGCTCTGGTGGAAACCGCCTGGATCGGGGCGGGTCTCTATATCCTTGACCACCTCTTTTTCGCTCTGTCAATCAGCTTGAAAACCTATTTCCAGAAGATCGCAGCTCCCGAAGATATTGCCTCAACTGCCGGAGTCAGTTTTACCATCAACCACATTGCCGCCGTATGTCTTCCGGTGGTTTTCGGGCTGATCTGGCTCAATTCTCCCCCTCTGGTTTTCTATCTTGGTGCGCTGATGGCTTTGATTTCATTCTCGCTCTCATTGTTGATCCCCCGGTTCCCTGAGCGGGGGCGGGAAACCTGTCTGAACAGCTAGTTATCCATCCGTTCTGACAAAATAAGTGTCAATACCCAAGCAGCTTGAATGAACCAAATAACATCTGCCAGCAACTGATGGTTAAGAAGACCAACATGCCAGCCATGGCACTCCACAACCAACGCTTTTCAATGACATCGATTTCCTGCCGCAAGCTTTCATATTTACGCAATGGTTGGCAGATTCCAGGTAACATCCCGTACAGGGTGGCAACAAACAATCCAGCGTACAAGGGATAGCCAATATAGTTGTAATTTGCCTGAAGCATATCGAAGGGGCAGTGATGACTCGGCATCTGATAAATATATAGAGAGAGAAAGGAGATGACCGCACCGATGGAGATAAAGAACATTAGCACCGAAGTAATAAACAGCAGGTGACGTAAAACCGCTGCTTTGAAAACGGTACAGGAGAATAAAATGGCCAAGTACCCGCCAACGATTGAAAAGAACAACAACATGGCCTGATTCACTGGCATTCCGACCAGATCACTGGCGACACTTTCACCTTCGGCACTGAATAACGAGCCGCAGCAAGAGGTTATGACTTCCGGTTGCAATCCGCTGAAATACCGCCATTGCAGATACAGATCCAGTGCTACCAGTGGTGTCATTAAAACCAATGCAAGATATTTTGGTCGCACCAATGGACAATCTTCAGTGCGTTGATCGAGACGATTCAGTACCACCCAGAATGTGGCAGCAAACAGGAGAATGCCTTTAGTCAGCAGTACCAGCCAACCCACCAGGTTGGCATTCAGGGCTCCCGTTGCGCACATTGCTCCGACAAATAGTCGATGGATATCATCAGCCGTAAAAATAAACAATATTGCTGAAAAAATTTGAAACCCTAAAGCATAATTGAGCAGGGTTGAAACCAGCCAGGTTTTTCGTTCCAACAGCAGCTGTTTCTCGGAACTACTGTTGATATCCCAGTGGAAAAAGATTTTTATCCCCAACCAACTGGCAGCCAACATAACCAGCAAGGTGATAACTGAACCACTGAGCAATGCTAAAATTCCTGGGTGGAGGATCACCTGTTGCCATCCTCGACAATCTGTCCATGGCGCAGGTTGAAACGACGCTGGATAAGGGGGGATTGATAAACACCAGGATCGTGAGTTGCAATAATGATGGTCTTCCCATCGGCATTTAAGTCGGAGAGGATCTGCAACAGATCCTGTGATAAGTCGTGGTCAAGGTGGGCTGTCGGTTCATCCGCAATAATAACGTCCGGGTTGGTGATCAGCGCCCGGGCAATAGCGACCCGCTGCTGTTCTCCCCCTGAAAGTTGATTTACTTTTTTTTGTGTCATCCCCGATAACTCAAAACGCTCCAAAACTGTTGCCGCCGATTTTTTCATTTCACGAAATGACTGAGCAGACGGGTAGAGCGGTAACATCACATTTTCCAGAACACTGACATCACGTAACAGATTGTACTGCTGAAAAACAAAGCCGAAGGTTTCCCGCCTGATTTGTGCCAGAAAGCGCTCCGGAAGCTTAGATACGTTTCGACCACGAAGTTGGACACTCCCGGACGTTGGTCTAGACATACAACCGAGCAGACTGAGCAACGTCGTTTTCCCTGATCCACTCGGGCCGGTCAGAGCGATCACCTCCCCCGGAGAAATCTGCAATGAGATATCCTGCAAAGCCACTACCTCATCCGGTTGGTGGCGATGATAGATTTTATTGAGTTGCTCAACAATCAATAATGGTGTCATCGCTCTCAGCCCCTCATAACTTGTTCAGGATCGGTAATGGCAGACTTCCAGGCGGGGATGATCGTACAGACGAGATAGGGAACTATGGTCAGAAATGCCAGGACAAAAAGCTGATAAAAATCGACCGCAGGTGTCAACTGAAACTTTGGAAATAGAACCGACCAGCCCTTGAGTAATGGAACCAGTGCGGGAGCATCAAGAACAAATACGTGAATCCAGGCTGCCAGTGTTCCGAGGATAAAAGAGGTTAAGGAAATAACCAACCCCTCCCAGAACTTGACCGATAGAACGTCCGCTGTTTCCCAGCCGATAGCTTTTAAAATCCCAATTTCCTGCTTCTCTGCGGCACTGATCCCGGTAGCTTTATCCCAGGCCAGAATACAGAAAGCAATCAGTGCAGCGACGGCAACTGCGAGCATCATCCCACTGCGCCAGTTAAACAGGGTGTCATAAGTATGGAGAATCTCGTCACGGGTGATCGGCCGAGTATCAGGGAGTAGATGTTTGATTTTCTTAGCCAGGGTATTAATTTCCCGCTGATTATGCACCTGGACAACCAGGTCAGTTGCCATCTTCTTATCGATGGAGAAAAAATTTCTGAGTGCCGTTTCCTGTAGAACTACCAGGTCATTGGTCAGCAGGTTGGATTCGGCCCGAAAAATTCCGGAAATTTTAAAAACTGTGCGCAATTTATCACTATCTTCAAGGACCAGATCATCTCCGATTGCCGGACCAAAGGCCGCAGCAACACCCGATCCGATAGCGCACTCTTCAGGATTTTCTGGCAATCGTCCTTCCAGTAGCTCCAGTTTGCCCTGGTAGGTGCTGATCCCGACCAGAGTCAGGTTTGCTCTGATCAAAGAATCGTAGTAGTAACCCCAAACTCTGGGCGTCACCGATTCAACACCGGGTAGTTTATTGATGAGTTCCGTATATTCAGTCGGAATCAGGTCGTGGCGGCCGGCTGAAATCCGTTGAATAACCAGGTCGGGTGCTGTTGTCAAACTTCCAGTCGCCTCGAGCTTCAACGCATGGGTCAAAAACAAAACTGATCCCAGTGTCGCTATGGTGAAAGCATAGACAGCAATTAAGGATAGATTTTTATACTTCCGCCGCAGCAGACTGGAGAGGGTGTATTCCAGTATCTTTAGTTGTCGCCGCATCAGTTTTGCATTTCTGATTGGGGTTGAATCAGAACTCGGCTGGAAAAGCCAATCGGGTTTGGTGGGATAATTGATCCGGTGGGAAAATGTTCAAATGCAGCCGGAAAATCCTGAAATGGTGAAAACAGATCGGCCTGGGAGGGGTGTCTGGTATAACGCGCTTCGCTGCAAAGAGAAAGATCAGTTATGCCAAGAGCTTTTACCAGTTGTCGTTTCGCGGTTAAATCAGAAATTCCACGAGAGCCTGTTGTCAGCAGCACCGCAGTGATCATTGAGACGACTGAGATCAGTAGCATATAAATAGCTCCGCGCGTCATCAGTTGGCCGGTAAAATATCAGGAGTTAATTGCTTGAATGTCAGAACCTGGGTCCCTGAATGATCCCGCATGAAGGTCTCGGCTAACTCTTTACCGGCAACGGGAATTAATTCTTTGCCCATCGGTCCATAGACGTCACTTCCCAGCACATAAAATACTTCGCTGGCGGGCACCAGTTGTGTGGTGTAGTACTCGGTCACATAGATTTCGGCAATCTCGCCACGAGTTCCCCGGGTTTCCCCGGCAGGAAGCTTGAAGTAATAGCGAAATAAATCCTTGCAGCCATCAAAGAAAATCTGCTGACCCTCTTTGAGGACAATCGTAGCAATCCAGTCCGGGTAAGGGGCGACAAACATCCCGCAGACCGGGCAGCGATCTTTCTTTTCCGGCATTCTGGGTTCGGTAGCCAGGGCTGTGTTTAGAGAGAGTCCAACCAGACAAACAGCTGCAATGATCATTTTTGGCAACAGTTTCATAATCCCTACTGTTTTTTCATTTTCATCTTTTTCATGGCTCTCATTTTTCGAATCCGCCGGGTATCCTGATACATATCCTCATAACTCGCTTTCATCGCCTGATCAAAATCAACGCTTTCACCGCCATGGTTTTTGATGAAGGTTTCAGCAGCAGCCTGGTCAGAAAAAGCCCATTTTGCTCTGGACGTCATCACCCCATGCCGATCTCCTCCCAAGACCCAGATCGCCTTATTGGCATCAATTAATTCTCGGGAGTTATAATCACCTACCAAAATCTGTTTCGGCATCCGATCAATTGCATTGGCAAATTCGAGCGCCATGCAATGAATGCTGCAGGTGCCAACCTCTCCGCCATCCTCATATTCGACCAACATTCGACTATGAGCAAATTTGGTGCGATCCATTCCACAATAGCTGCAAGCGACGTGAGTTTTCTGATCAGCGTGCTGAGCTGCTAAGGCAAGAGAAGCTGTCAAGAAAAAGGTACATACGAGCAAGACAGAGAGTAATTTTTTCATCTAATCCCCTTTAAATTGGAAATGTTCACCAATCTTTCTTTGTGTTTGAGATGACAGGAAACAGCTATGGCGCATTTAAGCTGTTACTCAAATAAATAATCTGTCCAGGATCAGGATGGTGAGCAGCAGTGCCATCGAAATATTGGTGAGGTGGAATGTCCGCATTATCGATCCTGAGTTTTGAGCCTCAGCAGGTTTTCTGAGCATTGCCATGAAAATTATAAAAAGACCAGAAATGAAAAAATAGATCAGGGACTGGCTTTTAATAAATTCGAATAAGGGAAAGAGCAGATAGCAGAGAAACAGGCTTGTCAGCCAGCAGTTATTGATTTTCAGTAACCTTTGTGTCGGGATTGTCTCAAAAATATTTGGTAGACCGCTGCGCTGCAAATCATCCCGGTAACGGCAGAGGAGTAGCCAGGTATGAGGGATCTGCCAGACAAACAGAGTTCCGGCCAGAATCAATGATTTGTGCGTGAGCAATGCTTCCCCTGCTGCAGTCCAGCCGATTAACGGTGGTAACGCACCACAGATTGCACCTGGGATCGCTGCAAAAGGGGTATGGCGCTTTAGCGGGGTATAAATAGCGTTGTACCAGATAACTGCCAGCAATCCGAGTAACAGAGGCATGCTCCCGGGGAGAGAAGATAGCAACAGAGAACCGCAACTTATCGCCAACGATGCCAGCACCAATGCCGCTGCCGGGGAGAGTTTTCCCGTCGGTAGCGGACGTTGCTGTGTCCTCTCCATCCGGATATCCAGATCCTGTTCCTGCCATTGATTCAGGGCAGAACAGCCCGCTGCCAATAGCCCAACCCCGGCTGTTACCAAAAGGGTCTGTATCTGCCAGCGCCCCCCGGCAAACAGATAACCCGCCAGCGCAGACAGTGCAACCATAGTTGATAACTCCAGCCGGCCAAGTTGCCGGAGAGATTGCAACCGCGAAAGAACTTGTTCTGAGAGCGGTAGAGTTGAATTGTCGATTGTCGGTATTGGCACCAGATCAACTCCGTTATTGTTGTAAAAGGTGTTGAATTATAGCATCAATCTCTTCTGGAGTTAGATACGTTGCTGGCGGCATCATCGCCATATAACCCTTGACTATATCCGCCGTGGGAGTCAAAAGGGACCGGCGCAGATATTTGGCATCGACTTTAATAGTGATTTCTTTGCCATCACGCCTGATGGTCACTTCCCGCTGTCCAATTCCTTGAAAGCTTGGAGCAATACTCTTACTGCCATCGGTAGAATGGCAACCAAGACAACCGCTCTCTTCTAAGAGTTTTTCTCCATCCAGTTGGGTATTGTCAGGCGCAGGGGGTGCTGTAGCAGCCACAGCGAGCAGATAATCGACAACGGCTTGCAAGTCTTTCTCATTCATCGTGACTTCATCATAAGGGGGCATGATCGGATCATACCCATCAACCATCTCAGCTTCCGGATCACGGATGGCTCGCTTCAAGTATTCTCCGTCAATAGTCAGTTCAAAAGTCTTTCCATCCGCCGTTACTTGTCGTGGCTGTCCTGCCAGTTCAAACAGGCTCGGTCCAATTCCATCGGTTCCATCCAGACTGTGACAACCGGTACAACCCTGCTCATCCAGAATCACTAACCCTCTTGGCTCAGCAGAGGGTTCAAGGGGTTGTGACCATTGGGCATATTCTTCCTCGCCCAGAACTTCGACGCTGGTGATCATAGCGGCGTGTCCAACGCCGCAGTATTCCGCACAGAAGATATCGTAGCTACCGGTTTCTGGAGCCTGAAACCAGACGTAGGTTTCCATCCCCGGAACGGTGTCACGTTTGAT
>JAGGWI010000047.1 GCA_021157505.1 Desulfuromusa sp.
AACTTTGCAGGAATTCGAAGAAAAATGTTTGAGCTGAAGGCGAGTTTTTTTCTTCGCTGCAAAGTGCAGTGTAATGGAGGGGACCCGCCAACGGCGGGCAAGAAGGTCGGGCACCTTTTTCTGCATACTCTTTTGTGGTGTACAAAAGAGTATGGCGACGGGCGGGGGCGCAACCCTGCGACCTTGTAAGTTGTTAACCCGTTATCTGGACACGTAACTGCGACCATGTCCCCAGATAACTACCTTAATCTAGCGTCATTCTTACGTGTCTCCGGAACACCTCAACTCTTCGTAAATTTTTTCATCAATTCTTCCTTGACCAACGGCGGGACAAACTTGCTGATATCACCACCCAGTCTGCCAACCTCCTTGACAATAGATGAACTGAGATAGGCAAATTTAGGGGATGTCATCATGAACAAGGTTTCTACCTGTTCACAGACGGTATGGTTCATCTGCGCCAGCTGAAACTCAAACTCAAAATCAGTGACCGCTCGTAATCCACGTAAAATAACCCGGGCTTTTTTGGCGACCACATAGTTGACCAGCAAGCCATCAAACTTTTCAACCTGCAGGCGTGGGTTGTCAGCGGTTAATTTCATCAACATGCCGACTCTCTCGGCTGCAGAGAACAGACTTTTTTTCTCGGAATTATTGGAAACAGCAATAACCACGGTGTCGAAAATTTCCAACCCCCGCAGGGCAATATCCATGTGACCATGGGTAAAAGGATCGAATGAGCCGGGATAGATAGCAATATGACGATTCATGTCTAGCCTTTAGTGTCTGGAGTAAAGGTGAATTCTGGTTGAGCCGTAAACTCGACTTTCGGTCATTTTCAGGGTTCCGAAATCACCCAGTTCTTCGTCTTTGGCTGATTCGGCACAGATTATTCCATTTTCTGCCAACAGATTCAAGTGCTCTATATTTTCGATCACTTGTGGCAACAGATTCTGATTATAGGGTGGATCCAGAAGGATTAAATCGAAGGGTCCGGAAGGGGTCAGCTGCGGCAGTGTCATCAAAACATCCTGTTGTAATAAACGGGTAGCGGATTCGAATCGACAGCGTTTAATATTTTCTGTAATTATTTTTGCCGTGGCGTGGCTAGAATCGACCAGAATTGCCGATTCTGCCCCCCGGCTCAGAGCTTCGAGTGATTGCGCTCCACTTCCGGCAAATAGTTCCAGAACCTTGAGCCCGTTAAGAGTTCCGAACCGACTGGTTAAAATACTGAAAATAGCTTCGCGAACCCGATCCGGGGTCGGGCGAATATCTTTTCCTGAAAAAGACGCTAATTGTCTTCCGCGTGCAGAGCCACTGATTATTCGCACATTAACTACCCACTATTGCCACCAATATATGCTGACCTTGAAGAGTTATTTACTTGTGTTGTCATAGTAATATCGCATAGAGCAGTGTCTCTCTCCAAACGGTATCATCATGCTCTATGAATGAGTATATTCATCATTGGTGTCGGGTTGTCAACAACCAGTCTGATCGATTATTGATGGTTGGCAGTTCACGGCTGCTGACCTATCACTGGCTGCAGCTCAGCGTAGAATTGTGCGCTATTCTCACGAACGGGCTATCCTGTTTGATATCACCGCTCACCATTTAAGAGCCAATCGGTGTGCTAATCCCGATTTTCCTAGAATTTATAACCCTATTTTAACTGAGCTGGCTAAAATTGGCAGCAGATTTACTGAAGAGCAAGTTGACTTATGGTAGCCACTGGGGATATTCTCCTTTAGGTTCTCATTAATTGATATGTTCTGTCATTTCAGATATTTAAAATTTTATTAAACCTTACATCTGTTTATAATAGTCTGGATCAGCGACATAATTTTTTCTCTATCAGCGTTTTGTATTGAGGTCGATAGTCAGTATGTCTGTCCCGCTGGAGGCATAATTGTTTCAGACTATGCTGAATAGAACGTTATTTTATTTAATCGAATTAAGGGGTATAGCTCAGATCAATAACCGCTTGTTTTGAACAAGCAAAACCTTGAAGAGGAGAAATAGATGAAGCAGACAAAGATTCTATCAATTGTTCTTGCTCTAATGCTGACAGTTTTTTTTGCAGGCAGCAGTTTTGCCAGTAATCTGGATGAGATCATCAAGCGTGGTGAACTTCGCGTCGCTGTTCAGTCCGGGGCGGCTCCTTATGCATTTGTTGACAAACACGGCAAGAATACGGGCTCTATGATCGATTTCACTCAAGGGATGGCGGATGCCATGGGTGTTAAATTGAAGGTTCTAGATTATGACTGGGATGGTCTGATTCCTGCGTTACTGTCCGGGAAAGCTGACATTTTAGCGGCTGACATGACACCAACCTTGAAGCGGGCTCTAAAAGTGACTTTTACCGATCCATGGATTTATGTGCAGCCCTGTATTTTTACGACAACAGGTGCCAGCTATCAGACTCTTGCGGATGTCAATAAACCAGAAGTGACTGTCGGGGTTCTTCTCGGTTCCACCGGTGAGGTCATTGCCAAAAAATATCTACCGAAGGCCAAAATCAAGTCCTATAAAGGTGGTGGTCGAATGATCGTCCAGGCTCTGACTGCAGGGCATGTCGATGCCGGTGTCAATGATGACCTGGCTGTTCTTACCGTACTACCAGATTTCCCACCTAATTCTATTCGCCTCCTCGATAAGCGGCTGGGACAAGGGAAAGATCCTCTCGCTTTTGCCGTGCGGCCAGAATCTGTCAATTTGTGGCAGTGGATCAATCTTTATTTCGGTACCATCAGAGCCAATGGTGACTATGGCAAGAACATTATGTATTGGATGGAAGGAACTGACTGGAAAAATGATCATTAATCCTGTCTGAAAAAAGAGAAGTAAATTGTTCAAACGATTTAAGTTATAGGAATGAAAAAATGACTCTCAGGTGAGTACGGAACTGATTTTCCGTACTCACCTATGTCGCTACTGGATTTTACATGCTGGATAATTTTAATTTCAGGATCATCTTTGAATACTTACCCGTGTTTCTGGATGGGCTGAAATATACGTTTCTTATTTCACTTGTTGCTCTTGTTTTAGCCCTTATCACCGGGATTATCGCCTGCGCCTGTCGTATTTCAACGATCAAGATTATCAAATATCCGATTATTGCCTATATTGAAATCATCCGTTCTACTCCACTGCTGGTTCAAATCTATTTCCTTTATTTTGGGCTGCCAACCCTGGGGATCAGAGTTCCCGAGATCCAGACCGGGATTATTGCCCTGATGCTCAATTCAGGTGCCTATGTTGCAGAAATTATCCGTGCTGGCATCAATTCAGTAGATCAAGGGCAGATTGAAGCAGGGCTCTCCTCGGGATTGAATTATGTCCAGAGAATGCGCTTTATCATCCTTCCTCAGGCCTTGGGAGTGACGGTCCCCCCGTTACTGGGGCAAGCCATTGTGCTGGTTAAAGATACCGCATTGCTCTCACTGATATCGGTCATGGAATTAACCCGTAGTGGCCAGATTATGACCTCTGAACGGTTCATGCCTTCCGAAGCGTTTTTGACCGTTGCTTTCTTTTACATGTGCATTTATTTCTGCCTCAAAGCCCTGGCAGATTGGTCTCAGCGGAAACTGATTTTCAGGGAGGCCTATTAATATGATGGCCTTCTATTTCAGTCGTTTGGTAGAGATCTTCCCCTTTTTCCTCAGGGGTCTGTGGATGACCACCAAGGTTGCCTTTATCAGCCTTATTCTCTGTACCCTGATCGGATTTTTTCTCGGGATGATCCGATCGAGTAACAATATTTTTTTAAAGCGGATCGTTGGTGTCTATGTCGCCTTTGCCCGCGGAACTCCTTTTGTGGTGCAGATTTTTATTGTTTTTTTTATATTTCCGGAATGGGGCATTCAACTCGATGCATTTCCTGCGGCTCTGCTGGCGATGGCTATTATGGGATCAGCTTTTGTCTGTGAGATTGTTGCCGGTGGTATTAGTGCTATTCATAAAGGTCAGTGGGAAGCGGCCTCTTCTTCTGGATTGACCAAGTTTCAGCAATTGCGCTTTGTCATAGTTCCGCAAGCAATGAAAGTGATTGTGCCGCCATTGGTAGGGCAATATGTTCTTTTGATTAAGGACACATCAGTTGTGTCGGTCATCGGAGTCATGGAATTAACTCGGGTTGGGTGGGTCACTGTCGTCAGGATTCCCGAAGGATTGATGGTGTTTGCCTTGGTCGGAATTCTCTATTTTTCTATTTCATACCCTCTGGTTTTGCTTTCCAATTATCTGGAACGAAGGATGGCCGTATAGTTCAGGGGCCTTTCAAAAAAAGACAAAAGAAAATATAGAAGGGTACAAGGTGAAATGATTGAATTTAAAGGTGTCAACAAATGGTTTGGTAAGCTTCACGTTTTAAACGATATAAATCTGCTGATTCCCAAAGGTGAGGTTCTGGTTATTTGTGGACCCAGTGGTTCTGGAAAATCAACTTTAATTCGTTGTATCAATAAACTGGAACCGATTCAAGAAGGTGAAATCATTGTCAATGAAAAGTCCGTTGATAAGTCATCGACCAACCTCACCAAACTACGTGAGGAAATTGGTTTCATTTTTCAGCAATTTCACCTTTATCCCCACATGACTGCGTTGCAAAACATTATGCTGGCTCCGGTCAATGTGAAAAAGATTTCAAAACCTGAAGCTGAAAAAATTGCCAGAGAAAAACTGGAGAGAGTCGGCTTAACTGAAAAGGCTGATGCCTATCCGGCACAACTCTCTGGCGGCCAGCAACAGCGGGTTGCTATTGCCCGTGGCCTTGCGATGTCCCCGGAAATTATGCTCTTTGATGAACCAACTTCCGCCCTGGATCCGGAAATGATCGGCGAGGTGCTGGATGTTATGGTGAGTCTGGCGGCAGAAGGGATCACCATGTGCGTTGTGACTCACGAAATGGGGTTTGCTAAAAAAGTTGCTGACCGGGTTTTGTTTATGGATGAAGGGAAAATCGTTGAAATTGGCAAACCGGCAGAATTTTTTGATAACCCACAAACGGAACGGGCGGCAGATTTTATCAGTAAGATTTTGACCCACTAATGAGAATTTAAGTTATACTTCATTTCTATGCAGTCTTTTTTGTATCTAACGGGTTTTTACTTGAAGTAGTGAAGCCCAAACAAGGGAGGAATACTATGAAAAGGATTTATTTTCTCGCGATTATTCTGCTCCTCTTTTCAGTGCAGACGGTCATGGCTTCAACCCCGGCAGATACTCTGGTTATGGCCAATAGTATTGACGATGTTATTACTCTTGATCCGGCTGAAATTTTTGAATTTACCGGTGCTGAGTATGCGGCTAATACTTATGACAGACTGATCAACTATGATGTTGATAATGTCAGTAATATCTATGGTGGTATTGCGGAAAGTTGGACGATTTCTAAAGATGGCAAGACCTATGTATTTA
>JAGGWI010000007.1 GCA_021157505.1 Desulfuromusa sp.
AATCTTTAATTCAGTTTACCGATTCATTTGAGGGCTTTTCATATCAGGGGGTTCCGGATATCCGGGTGATCATCTTCAAAGGGTTCCCAGTCATGGCGATGACCCGCCTCTCAACCAAAGCCTCTGACGGAAAAGCTAACTTACACCAAGGTGCCGTTGGAGTGGGAATCAGCTTAACTGACGGCCGAGCCCTCAAAGCTGTGCAGTATAACAAACCCATCCTGAAGCATCCGGATACCGGGAAAATACTTTGTGAACTGGTCATCCCACATTGGGATGAATTACTGCAACTGGCATCCAAAGGGTATGAAATGACCGGACTTGGCTACCTTGGAGCAGATGTTGTAATCGACAAAAATCTCGGACCCATGGTCCTCGAATTAAATGCACGGCCCGGACTGGCCATCCAGATGGCAAATGGCAGAGGACTGCTTCCCATCCTTCAAGAGATTGAAGCAATGGGAAAAACTGCTGACCAAATGTCACCAACAGACCGAATTAAATTTTCACAAAACTTCTTTCGGGACCAATAAGATTAGCTACAAAATATCTCCACTCTAGGAGGCTGTCTGACACTACGGACTGAAGCGAAAATTCGGAGGTTTGAGAACAGTTTTTAACTCGTTTGCAGGCTCATAGCCATAGCATGAGGCAAAAAGGGGCTAAAAAATGAGCCAAACAAACGGATTTGCAGCCAGTTCATGGATAGTCCGACAACCTCATGGACATCATGTATTGACCTTGTCTATAATTGTATATACATTTATACGAGAGAAAGGGAAATAGATGAATTCAACTCTTCACGACTGCCAGAAACTCTGGATAAATACCCATATAGCAACCCTGGATCCACAGGTTAAGGCCCCCTACGGGCTACTGAAAAACCATGTGATTGGTATTCAGAACGGAAAAATCACCCTCCTCTCTCCCCAGCAGAATCTTGATCTCGACTATTTCAAGGGTGAAATCATTGATGCGCAAGGGAACTATCTGACTCCGGGACTGATTGACAGCCATACCCATCTGATCTATGGGGGAGAGCGTTCCGGAGAGTTCAGTCAACGCTTAAACGGTCGCAGTTATGAAGAAATTTCCCGCAGCGGCGGCGGAATCATGGCAACCGTTGCTGCAACCCGCGCCCTCACCGAGAACGAGTTGGTGGAAGAGGCTCGTCCGCGACTGGAAGCTCTGCTCGTTGAAGGGGTCACCACCGTTGAAATTAAATCAGGGTATGGATTAACCCTTGAGGATGAATTAAAAATGCTCCGGGCTGCGAAACAGCTGGCAGACAGTTATCCCGTCACCCTGCGCCGAACATTACTGGCGGCCCACGCCATTCCCCCGGAGTTTCAGGGTAACAGCAATCACTACATTGAGTTGATCTGTAACGAACTGATTCCTCAGGTCGCAGAAGAAAGGCTGGCCGATGCAGTTGATGTTTTCTGTGAAAATATCGCTTTTTCTTCTGTCCAGAGTGAGCAGATATTTGTTGCCGCGAAGGCTGCAGGATTGGGAATAAAAGTTCACGCCGAACAGCTATCCAACAGCCATGTTTCAGCTCTGGCAGCTAACTACGGGGCTTGGTCGGTTGACCACCTTGAATATCTTGACCAAGCAGGTATTGAAGCATTACAGAAATCTGGAACTGTTGCAACTCTCCTGCCCGGAGCATTTTATTATCTTGGTGAAACAAAAAAGCCACCGGTTAAGCTATTACGGCAGCATAAAATTCCCATGGCGCTGGCCAGTGATCTCAATCCGGGCAGCTCTCCTCTAGCGTCATTACGGCTGATGATGAATATGGGCTGCGTACTGTTTGGTCTGACCCCGGAAGAAGCCCTGCAAGCCACAACCAGAAACGGTGCCATAGCTCTCGGTCTGGGAAAGTCCACGGGTACCCTCAGTGTCGGGAAAGCGGCAGATATGCTCCTCTGGAAGATTGACGATCCCGCTCAACTCGCCTGTCAGTTTGGCGAAAGATCACTGCAGCAACGGATCTATGCCGGGGAGATGGCAAATGTATAAAGTTGCTGATATGGATCTCTGGGCGGGGCGGATTGATGCTGAAAGCTCCAGTCTACGCTGGCATCAGGCTATCTCCCCCTGGACAGAGGAACCACAAGAACCTGGAGTTGCTCTGTTGGGAGTTGCCAGTGACGAAGGGGTCAAACGGAACCAGGGGAGAATCGGAGCCGCTGCAGGACCTGACACCATCCGTACCCATCTGGCAAGTCTGGCGTACCATCAAAACACCCCGCTTTACGATGCCGGAAATATCTATTGTGTGCAGGGTGACCTCGAAACGCTGCAACAACAACAGGCTACCCGAATTTGTCAGCTACTTGAGCAGAACCATTTTCCATTGGTTATCGGTGGCGGACACGAAATTGCCTATGGCAGCTTTTCCGGATTGGAACAATATCTTTCACTAAATCAAAAGAACGGTCCCATCGGAATCATTAATTTTGATGCTCATTTTGATTTGCGCCACGCAGACAAGCCAACTTCCGGCACACCGTTTCTACAGATCGCCAACCATTGTCAGCAACGGGATATCCCGTTTCACTACCTCTGTCTGGGAATCAGTGACAGCGCCAACAGCGCCACTCTTTTCGCAACGGCTGAGGAATTGAACGTTCAAAACCTGCGTGATAGCGAGCTTAACAGCTGGCAGCTCGATCGGAGCGAGCAACAGTTGAAAAAGTTTATCCACCCCTGCCAGGCTATCTATCTGAGTATCGACCTCGATGTCCTCCCGGCAGCAACGGCACCCGGTGTCAGTGCCCCTGCAGCCCGTGGCGTTTCACAGGAGATCCTCGAATGGCTACTGACGTTGATTAGATCTCTCGCCGGAAAACGACTGAAAATTGCCGACATTGCCGAATATAATCCTCGCTATGACATTGATGGTCGAACCGCCAGAGTTGCGGCACGTCTCTGTCATCTATTAACTCGACCATTGCCAAGGACAAAATCATGAATAATCGCCTTGATCCGAACCGGCTGATCCGTGCCCCGCGCGGCACACAACTGAGTGCCAAAAGTTGGCTGACCGAAGCCCCATTACGGATGTTGATGAATAATCTCGATCCTGAGGTCGCAGAACGTCCCGAAGAGTTGGTTGTCTATGGCGGTATCGGTCGGGCTGCCCGCGATTGGGAGTGTTATGACAAAATTATCGAAGTTCTCAAGCGACTTGAAGAGGATGAATCCCTGCTGATTCAATCGGGCAAGCCGGTTGGAGTATTTAAAACCCACCCCGATGCTCCCCGCGTTCTGATTGCCAATTCTAATCTGGTTCCTCACTGGGCAAACTGGGAAACTTTCAATCAGCTCGACCGAGAGGGGTTGATGATGTACGGGCAGATGACCGCCGGATCATGGGTCTACATCGGTTCGCAAGGGATCGTTCAGGGAACCTACGAAACCTTTGTCGCCATCGCTAAACAACATTTTTCCGGTGA
>JAGGWI010000078.1 GCA_021157505.1 Desulfuromusa sp.
TCCCTGCTGATACCGTTTTAAAGGTCATCAAACGAGATGAGGATTCTATTCTGCTCTACAATGACCCGGCACAAGTTGAGGATGATTATCCGAGTGATTGGTAGTCAATTGTCACAAGTTTAATTTGGTCTGAGCTTTTTTTGTTATCTGGTTATCCAGTTCGCTCCACCTATTCCCCCCCCTTAGAAAAAGGGGGGTCAGGGGGGATTTGAAATGCAACAATTCATAAAAAATCCCCCTCAATCCCCCTTTGTTAAAGGGGGAGGCTGTTCTTGCTATGTCAAGTTAAGCGAAGTAGATAACCAGATCCTGTTAATCTGATTTATGTTATCTGTTTGACTTTGTCATCGCAGGCTTAAAGAAATTTATTGGGGCAGATATTCATTCATAAATCGGCAAATCACTTTTGCAAATAGAAAACAACAAGAAGATGAGGAACACTCGATGGCTCTGAGCGCCACAATTTTTAAAGTCAATCTGCAAATCTCCGATATGGATCGCAACTATTACGCCGAGCACTTGCTAACTCTGGCTCGCCACCCTTCGGAAACAGACCAACGGATGATGGTGCGCCTGCTTGCCTTCGCCCTGCACGCCGATGAACGATTGGGCTTCACCAAAGGCTTGTGTGCTGATGAAGAAGCAGACCTCTGGCAGATCAGTCTTAGTCACGAAATTGAATTATGGATCGATGTCGGCTTGCCAGATGAGAGAAGGGTGCGAAAAGCATGCAACCGTGCTCAACGCGTTTATTTGTACAGCTACGGGGGACGTGGAGCCGATTTGTGGTGGCAGAAGAATGGGGGGAAACTGAAGCGTTTTACCAATCTGACCGTTATCGAAGTACCTGAGACAGCGTGCAAAGAGATGACGAATCTCGTACAGCGCAGCATGCAACTGCAATGTACCGTACAGGATGGCGAAATCTGGCTGAGCAGCAGTGAGCAAACTTGTAGTATCTCACCGCTGATTCGACAATCTGAAGCACCTCTCAGCAGTTGATCAATCAATATGTGTTCAATTTACTCCGTTGTGCCACGCTTAAACGAACAGATAGTATGAAAAAGGGGACAGATTTATTTCTTAGAATCTCAGGACTACGGAGGGCAAGGTCCGCCCTCATCAACATGCCTTAGTCACTTTTTGGGAATGAATTGTACCCCAGGTTTCCCTTTGAGATCGGCATCGGAGGTTACAATCTGACAATCATGGTAATGTGCGGTTGCTAAAATAATCGCATCGGCCATCGCAAGACTTTCCCTTAGCGAGGTATCTGCTGCGGCTAAAGCTAAGGTCTCATCCATTGCGATGACTTGACAATTTTTCATATATGCCGTTGCTGCCAACGCTTTTTCTTCGCCAATCTCCCTTTTTAAAAATTTATAAACTTCGTACAGAACGATAACCGGCACAAGTAACTTTTCCTTGTCCTGCAGGTGCGGGTGATACTGATCCGCCAAGGCTCCATTGCTAAACCATTCCAACCATCCGCACGAATCGACGATGATCATCAGTATCGCTCCGTCTTCTCACGGTAGCCGTTGATGTCTACACCAGCGGCGATCCCGCGAAGTTCATCCAATGAAGATTCGGGGATCAGAATCAGGAGACGATCTTTTTCGACAAAGGTCATTTTTTGCTTCGGTTTAAGATCCAGGTGATCTCTTACTTCTTTGGGAATCACGACCTGATACTTACTGGAAATCGTTGCTTGCATGAAATTCTCCTTTCTGTTGATCGATAGTAGAATAGTAGAATTGTGGTAGTTGATTGTCAATTAGAAAGGAAAATAGAATCTAGGGACGTAGTTGATAAATCCACTTCTGGGAGGGGGGCGGTAATAGGATTTATCAACTACGTCCCCAGTGATCCCAGGTAGCACTTGGATACTGCCTAATAGGAGTAGGATAGTCATTCGACTCCAGCAGGATGTCTGGGAATCAAACAAATAAAGATAGCATTCCCAAAACTACACATTGCGGCTAGATGGTCTCTTTCTGACCACTGAAATACTTCATGAACTGAACTCTTTCATAGACGGCCGGATCAGCGCTTTTGTCCTGACTCATTTTACCACGGAAGTTTTCAAGCGTTTCGTAACCGTGTTGGGTCATCCAGGTTTCAAGATCTTCTAACATTGTGTGGATATAATTCGGGCTGTGCTGATATAACGCAGAGACAACTTGTACCACCTGGGCGCCTGCCAGCAATTGCTTAATAATGGCCTCGCCGTCGTGAATACCCGTGGATGCAGCCAACTGACAGGAAACCTTCTGCGACATCATGGCCATCCAACGCAGTGATGTGACCATCTCAGCCGGTGAGCTGATCACGTTGTTCTGCACCACTTTAAGTTTCTCTATATCGAAATCAGGGCTGTAAAAACGGTTAAAAAGCACCAGGCCTGAAACCCCCGTGGTCGACAGCTTCTGAATCATCGAGCCAAGGTGGGTGAAGTAATGGCTAATTTTCAATGATACCGGAATGGAAACACTATCGAGGACCTTTTCGATAACCTTGAAGTAGGCCCGCTCCATTTCATCGGTGCTGCGGTTCTGCTCCGTTGGCAGGAAAAACATGTTCAGTTCAAGGGCGTCCGCACCAGCGGTCTCCAACCGCTTTGCATAAGCCGTCCACTCATAGGAGAAGGCGCAGTTGATACTAGCTATGATCGGAATGGATACGCTCTCTTTCGCTTCTCGGATCAAGGTTGTATACTTCTCAAGTTGATCGTGCCGAATCACCAGATCCTGATAATCGAAACATTCCATATAATGGCTTGTTTCGGGTATGCCCTTCATCAGATCATCCATTTCGTGGATGATTTCCTCCTCAAAGATCGATTTGAGAACAACAGCCCCCGCTCCTCCATCTTGGAGCTTTCTGACACCAGCCACTGAATTGGATAATGCTGAGCTTCCCGCGATAATCGGGTTCTTCAATTTCAGCCCCATAAATGTTGTCGACAAATCTGTCATTGCGATTTCCTTTATTAAATCTCGACTCACTTTACATGCCGAAGCTAAATATTCATTCTGTCGTTATAACATGAGCCTCTTGCAAAAGGGGAATCTAGGGACGGGGGAATCTAGGGACGTAGTTGATAAATCCTATTACCCCCACCCCAAGAAGTGGATTTATCAACTACGTCCCCAGTGATCCCCTGCGCTCACCAGCTCAGTCCGATTGCCTCCACCTGAATTTCTTTGCTGGTCGACTCCATATCAGTGCGATTATAGCTCCGATACAGCCTAAAAAGTGTGCCACAGGAAGAACATGGAAGGGGGTATCTGTTTGCACAAATATCGGGTTGCCCGCAGTAACTTCAATGATTATTTTTACCCCGATGAGTATCAGGATCGTCAGCCAGATAAACTTATTCTTGCCGATTGTCACTGACTTATAAAGGCACAGATAGGCGACCGACCCGGTGGCCAAACCGGAGAGCCCCCCATAACGTATTAACTCTGGCATAGCCCACAGAAATATCAACCCCGCGGAGAGGGATGAAAAACCGCAAACAATCCAGAAACCACGGGAGTTCTGTGTCTCAATCGCCCAGCCAGCGGCTCCAAATACCAGAATATTCCAACAGAGGTGACTCAATGAAAAATGGACGAAAGGGGCGGTAATTATCCGCCAAAGTTCCCCTTTAAAGATTGCCTCTCTGTCATACACAAGCAACTCTGACAAATACGGCCATCCATAGGTAATCAACGAAATTAAGACAATGACGAGCGTGACCACCGGAAGCTTGGATGTCAACGATTCCGGCCACGCCATAGAGCTAATCCTCCCAAGCTAAGCAGAAGCAATGCGAACGCACCTCCGATACTTCCTCCCCCGGTGTAGCCAGTTTTATGTTTCACAACATACTCCTGGGGCATTTCTTTAACTTTTACTTTGAAACGCTCCAATTCGTTCTGGAGATTAATAATCAGGTCATCAGAGGCTGAGAGAAATCCATCATACGAGTCTATACGAAGTTGTTCAGACAGGTTTATGGGGGTTGCTGCATTTTTGATATGATTTGTCCCAGGGGCTCGAAAAAGCATCTTTCTGCTTGCAATGTCATACACCGCCGCATCAACCATCGTGCTGGTGTCATTCTTCTCACCTTCAATAATGTATGCTCCAATAATCGTCCAGTAAGAAAGTGATAACAGCCCTTGGTCTGTATGCTGAACTTGATCGTATGAAAGGAGGGCAATAACATCAATACCGTACATTGTTCTGATTTGGTCAACGTTCGTAAATCCTCCACCCTTGGTCAGATATGCAGAAGGGATAATTTCAATATCTTTGACAAAAGGTAATTTTCTGAACTCGGATACAATCCGTTCCATCAAATCTATTTTTTCCTTTTCGCTCAGCACTGATTTACCTGTAATCCCATCAGCCCCCGGCACAAAAGCGACACCTACTCGAAGAGGTAAAGAGAGGTGCGGTATCGTGGGAACATTTACGACCTCTTGTGAGGGATAGAGATATTCTACAGTGCTACTGGCATAATGTTCTTTTCTATCTCCTTTTATGAATGCTGCGCACCCCGCTAACAGACTTAAAAACAGCAAACTGATTACACCGGCGATCACCCAACGTGTTAATTTCATATCCAGCCTCCCTGAGAACCTTTTAGAAAACCAATAAAAGATGGATTACCAAGCAGTATTTCAAGTGAGTTATCAGTTTAATTTTAGCATTAACTTACCAAGTTTCAAGTTTTTCCAGCCCAGGTAATTGGTATACCAACCTGAAAAACTGTGGCTGGATCACAACAAATAAGAAACAAAAGAAGTGGTCAAGTCTGTTTTTTACTCACATCGATTGCGGGAAATAGCTCCGGGGACACATTACCTATTTCTCCGGCCACTGAATAAATTAATGGCCATCGAAAAGAATTTAGCTGCTGGTTTAGCAAAAGCTCAATCTGCTTGAGGGAAGAATAAATATTTCGAATTGATAAGCTGTTGATTGATTAAAAACCTCAGTCCCATGCTGAGTTTTTTTATTTGTTGAAGGGTCGGGCATAGATGCTTGTGATTCCAAGCTCAATAAGCTATTAATTCTTGTCCGCTGACTATGACTAATTCAA
>JAGGWI010000119.1 GCA_021157505.1 Desulfuromusa sp.
CAAGCCAGTAAACAGGAAATAAAAAAACTATCCAATTTTAGTAAGTTATCAATATATTTGGAAAAAGTTGCTAGAGCGACTGCACAAAACAAGAGCATATCTGCCTGAGAATGCACAAAAAAAGGGCATGTTAGCCAGTTTTGTAATTTTCAGGAACGGTAGAGGAGCAAAGTAACACTTTCACAGTGGTGTGTCTGCGGGAACATATCAAAAGGCTGACTTGATACCAGATCGTAACCACCATTGACCAGCACACTCAGGTCACGCGCCAGAGTTTGCGGATCACAAGAAACATAGAGAACTTTTTTAACTGGTTTTTCAAGCAACTCTTTCATGGTCACAGCAGCGCCGCTACGCGGTGGGTCAAGAACCAGCAGATTTATAACTTGCTGTTGCGAAAAAAAGGTCAATGCCCCTTCTGCCGGTTGACTATAAAAATCAACATTCTTTATTTCATTCAGACGGCTATTTTGTCGTGCCATTTCAATCGAAAGTTTCGACTCTTCTACGCCGATAACGTGCTTGGCTAGCCGGGCCAGAGGCAGGGAAAAATTCCCCATTCCACAGTAAAGATCGAGCACATGCTCAGAACCGTTCAGTTCGGCTAAACCCAATAGATAATCAATCAGAGCGAGGTTCTGTTGCAGATTGATCTGGGTGAAACCACCCACGGCATAGTTCAATTGAATCGGTGGAGAATCTACCGCTATCTGCATGACCCCATCCCCACAAACTTTTATCAACTTAGAGCTGCCAGCAGCTTTGATCAGCAGATCAGCAGCCAATTTTTCTCCTTTCAGCAGACCTGCAAGGGATACTGAATCGCTGCCAGAATAGTGGATCAGCGCCGAGCATTGACCATGATCATCAACCGCAAGATCAAGCTGCTGAATGTCGCTGGCATAAGGGGTGTGATTGATAACGTGACGCAACTGGACGAGAAGTCTGTTCAATTCTGGAGCAATGATTGGACATTGTTCAATGGGGACAACAAGGTGGCTTTTGGGTCGATAAAAACCGGTGACAAAACCAGCGGGAGAGTTGTGACATTTAATCTGCACCCGGCTGCGGTAATTCCACTCATCGGCAGCAGGAATAATCGGTAATATCCTATCTGGCTCGCTGCCACACTGTCGGGTCAGGGATTCCCGAAATAATGACTCTTTCCAGCGCAACTGTTCCGGGTATGGAAGATGCTGCCACTGACAGCCACCACATACACCAGCAACCGGACAGTTTGGCTGCCGGCGCACGGTCGCAGGTTTTAAAATTTCAATAACTTCAGCCTGCAGAAAATTCTTTTTAGCTTTGGTGACCCGACAACTCACGACATCGCCGACAGCGGTATGGGGAATAAAAACCACCTGGCCCAGATGTCGTGCTAATCCGGCACCACCATTCACCATTGTCTCCACGGTGAGGGGTGAAATAATTTCAGCAATCCGGGGACGCTTCTGCACTGGCAAATTCAGCTTTCAACCTGATCGGGGGCAAACCGATCTTCAGCAAAGGTTAACGTGGCAAAATAATCATCAAGAGTCTCTTCCCGCCGGATCAGTTCTACCGATCCATCAGCACGCAACAATAATTCTTTGGGGCGCAATTTGGCATTATACTGAAAGCCCATCGCATGACCGTGTGCTCCGGTATCATGAATCACCAGGATATCTCCTTCATCAATCTTCGGAAGCTTGCGCTGAGTTGCGAATTTATCATTATTTTCACAGAGAGAACCGGCGACATCGTAGACCTGATCTTTGGGAGCATCCTCTTTACCAATCACATCGATATGGTGATAGGCACCGTACAAGGCCGGACGCATCAACGCTGACATACAGGCATCCACACCAATATATTTCCGGTAAATATCTTTATGGTTGATTGCCGAGGTCACCAGACAGCCATGGGGGCCGGTCATAAAGCGACCACTCTCCATATACATCCGGGGGACATATTGATGCTTTTTCTGGAAAGCATTAAATAACGATTCAATCTCATTCGCCAATGCATCGATATCTAACGGCGCCTGCTCGGGCTCATAGGGAATCCCAAATCCACCACCGATATTGACAAATTCAAGTTTTATACCCAGTTCAGACTCAATCAGTTCGGAAATTTCCAGTACCATTCGTGTTGTTTCAACCATATAGCTGTAATCAAGCTCGTTCGAAGCGACCATTGTATGCAGACCAAACCGCTTTGCTCCCCTCTGCTGAGCCAGACGATAGGCATCAACAACCTGTTCGTGACTGAGTCCATATTTAGCTTCAACCGGATTCCCGATAATCACATTGCCGGTACGGCGTGGTCCGGGGTTGTAGCGAAAGCAGATCAATTCGGGGAATTCAGGAACTTTTTCGATCAACGAGATATCATCCAGATTAAGGACACAACCGCCCTCCTCTGCTGCAATCTTGAATTCAGTCTGATCGGTATTGTTCGAAGTAAACATAATCTGCTCACCGCGTGCACCGACCTGACGACTCAATTGAAGTTCACCAATTGAACTACAATCAAAACCGAAACCCATATCGAACATCAGCTTCAAAATTTCCGGATTCGGCAGAGCCTTGACAGCATAATACTCACGAAAACCTTTAACACCGGAAAAGAGTTTTTTCAAATTTTCACCCGTTTCGCGAATCCCCACCTCATCATAAATATGGAATGGGCTACCATAATGTTCGACCAACTGTTCTGCAATCGGGAAAAGACGATCCTTAAAGCTCTGTGACATGGGCATGAAACAACTCCTTTTATGATGATAAACGGTTTAAATCTATTTTTCGGGTCTCTTTAATTGTATTTAAAACAATACTGGTTCGAGTCTGTTGTACCCCGGCCAGGGGACAAATTTCATCAGCAAGAATTCGTCCTAACTCACCATTATCAGCGACCCGCAATTTAAGCAAATAGCCATCTTCACCGGCAACCTGATGGACATCCTGAACCCCGGTCACCGCAGATAATGCAATCGCCAGATCGGCACGACAAGAGGACTGGACACTGACTTGCACAAATGCCATGAGACCCTGGTTGAAAGGCTGGGGGTTCAAACGAACCTCATACCCCTCGATAATACCGCGATCTTCCAGTTTGCGGATTCGTTCCAATACGGCAGAAGGTGCCATACCAACTTGACGGGATACTTCAGCATTTGGAATTCGTGCCTTTTCCTGAAGAATCATCAGTATTTGATGATCAATATCGTCGATTATTCTTTTTGTATCCATAAATAGAGAATATCATTCATTCCCGCTAAAATGTCAACCATTATAGTCAGTTTTTTATTAATGGTGGTCATCTGAACAATTCTTCTCCATGAGGGAGAAGGTGGTCGCAGACAGGATGAGGGGGGGGGAAGTTATTGATAAGATGGTTTTATCGGACTATACGGACTGAAGCGAAAATTCGGAGGTTTGAGAACAGTTCTTAGCTCGTTTGCAGGCTCATAGCCATAGCTATGGGGTAAAAAGGAGCTGAAAAAACGGATTTGCAGTCAGTTCATGGATAGTTTGACAGTCTCCTAGACCAGACCAAAGACTTTAGAAACAAGATAGGCAGTATAACCCAGGTAAATAGTCAGCAGCAGCAGACCCTCAACACGAGAGATCTGCTTTTCTCCACCAGAACCTGCTCGAACCAGAAACAAAGCCAAGGTCAATAGTACCATGAGGAGACAATCGCGATAAAGAACCTCCGGATCAATAGCCAGCGGTGCGATCGCCCCGGCAATACCTACCACTGCCAGAGTATTAAACAGGTTAGAACCGATAACATTACCGATAGCCAGATCATGCTCCCCTTTACGAATGGCCGCGATAGATGAAGCTAATTCGGGTAAAGAGGTGCCAATGGCAACCACAGTCAAACCGATGATCAGATCACTGACACCAAAACCCCGGGCGATTTCAACCGCTCCCCAGACCAGCAGCCGCGAACTGGCCACCAGAAGCAGCATACCAACGACAAGCCAGATCAATGCAGCCCGGCGCGACATAGGTTCATCTTCAAGAACGTGATCAACATCACTGGCTAAACTGTCCTGCCGATGGCGGAGACCGAGCCAGATTGACCAGCCCATAATAATGGCAAAAACAAACAATAGAATCCAGGCATCAGCTCGACCAAGATAGAGATCAAACAGGAGGAAAATTCCTAAAAGTGTCGCCACCAGTAGAATTGGCAATTCTTTACGCAACACACCAGACTTGATAGTTATCGGGCTGATCAATGCGGTCAATCCCAGAATCAGGGCGATATTAGCTATATTTGAACCGTAAGCATTGCCAAGAGCCAACCCGGGATTTCCCTGTGCAGCCGAAATTGCTGAAACAACCATTTCGGGTGCTGAAGTCCCAAACCCGATCACCACCATCCCTATTAACAACGGTGGCATTCCGGCATACCGGGCTGTTGCAGCAGCCCCCACAATAAAACGATCAGCACTCCAGACCAGTAAAATTAACCCACAAATAAGTGCAATAGCGGGCATGGTGAGTGACATAGATAGCCTGTAGATTAAGGGGATAAAAGTAGTCTGGGGACAGAAATCAATTCTGTCCCCAGTAAAATGATATTACCAAAATTTGGATACTCAAAAGGTAAAACCCGAACCGGGTCTTAACGCCGTGGGCCTCAGCCAAACACCGGGCTACAGGCTTTTCTTGCCGCCAGCGCTTTTTGCCGTTGTTTTTCCAGATAATCCTGATCCTGCTCCAGATGGCATTTTTTATACTTGAGACCGCTATCACACCAGCAGAGATCGTTCCTTAACGGTAATACCTCGGGTGGTGGCGAGCCAAGATCTTCCTTATCCTCATTCTTAAAAAATCGACTGAACAGTCCCATACAAATACTCCTCTATAGCAAAATCAGTGAACCAGAGGAATATATAGAAAAACCGACAGTGAAACAAGAAAACTTTCTACAGCGACAACCTCTTTTCAACCGCAATAATACTAATAAGACTTACGGTAAAGCGTCTTGTGACATTTGGGGCAAGGGGGAATTTTTGCAGTTTTCTTCATATGGATCACTTCGCCACACTCTTTACAGGTCAGCGATCCAGGGCTGGTGATCTCACCGGTTTTAAATTCCAGATTACCCTCTGATTTTTTTGCCCAATCACCCAGAGTTTCAGCGGTACTCGACAAAATTCTGGAAAAGATACTTTTAGCGCCGACGCCGATCCGTTTGGGATCAACCGCTTCCTTGACGTTCGTTTTACCTTTATTCGCACTATCAACGATATGCTTAATATCACGCTTTACGTAGGTTGATATTTTCTCAGACTGTTCCCGCGTAAAGTTCCCCGCCGAAGACCAATCATCCTGTACCCGTTTTAACGCCTCATCCAGAGTCTTTCGCCCACTTCCTACTAATTCTTCAGTCTGTGAAACCATTTTTTCATACAAACTGACTTCATCCTGATTATCTTTTTTCTGATTATTGTCTGTCATGGGTTCGCTCCTTTTCATTCTCGATTAAGAAAAATACTTTCAATGAATATAACTCTTCGTTACAGATTAACAGATTTCTCTCAAAAGTCATGCAAAGCTTGCAACAAAGAGATCAACTATTTATTCGTTTCAGCGGGCAGGCAACCAAGGATGAAACCGATCACTAAACCGAAAAGAGCCCCTGACCAGGGACTGGATGTAGCACCTCAGGTACTGCCGGCACATTGACCCAAATAACCCAGTAGTGCTCCCGACAAACCACCGATAAGAGTGAGGACGACTATTTTTAAAAACCGTTTTTTCATTCAGTGAGCCACAGCAATCAAGCAATAAGAACTATTCACAACATTTCTCGCCCCTGTCATCTGCCACAAAGAACAATACCAGAAAAATCAAAATCGGTTCCGTCAATTTTTTTACAGATAGTTGAAAATTTGGAAATCTGCGATATAGTATATATAGCAGGAAAGGAGGAACGCCTATCGAAGAGAAAACAGCGCAGTTGAGCAGGTATTCCATCAATTCGGCACTGAGAGGTTCCGGATAATCCCGTGATCAGGGAATTTAATCATTCAATACAGAAGGCTCGCGCAATAGTGGCGAGCCTTTCACTGTGTATGGAGTGACAAAAGTTACTGATCGCCGGGGAAAGTACCAAAGGCCAGATAAATAAAGCCGACAACAATCACATAGAAAAAAGCGATAAACAGCCCTCGTACCATAAATTTTGCAATCAGCTCCCCCACCTTTTGGGGTTTATTTTTATCCAGAATAAAAGACCAGATCAGTGCCGAAATAACCGCAATAAGAACACCGATGATATAAATTGTTTCAGGATTTGGCATGACGCTCGTTCTATCCTTTATGTATTGGGGTAGAAATTACGCGTGTAATACTATCACAACTTGAAAACATTTTAGAAAATCATCCCAAAGCGACCTGGTAGTCACCCGATGAATAAGCTGCCCCCAAAAACTTACTCCTGTTCAGCTAGTACGTCCCCCCTACCGTGCGCACATAAAAAAGCAGGGGCATTTCTGACCCTGCTTTTTCGAGATAGAATTGTCAGTATTATTTTATCAAAAGCCGTAACGAAGACCAAGCAAAACGTTATGGGAGTAGTACTCAAGATCAGTACCATCAATATCAGGATCTGCAGTACCAAAGAAGCGATATTGAAGTTCAACGACTATTTGTTTTGTTATGGGGTATCCAACACCCAGCATCAACTGATATGCCACAACAGTGTCATCATCGTTGCTAAAATCATCAAAGTCGAAATCGACATTAGCAACACCTAGCCCCCCACCGATAGAAGTTATAAACCGGGTTTCATTCTTAAAATCATAATAAACATTTCCCATAAGGGAAGTAGTCGTAACATCTCCATCAATAGAACGCGATCCTAAACCGCTAAATTTCACGTCATCTAAATCATTTTTTCTTGCACCAATTTCAGCTTCGATTCGAGCCCCATTGAAAATGGATGTACCAAGGGCGACCGTCGCGGCACCACCCCCGTCATAAGTTATTTTACCTGAGTGACCATCTTCTTTAAAATCGGAGTGCATAAGAAAAGAAGCACCTAAGTTTCCTGAAACATAGGCCCCCGCAGAAGCAGTAGACACAGCAAATCCAACAAAAATGACAAGCGAGAGCAATACTACTAAAGCTTTTTTCATGGTTTTCTTTCCTTCCAGGCAGGGGTCAACTAATAAATGTTTATGAATTAAAATTATTATATATTTAATTTCTGACAAATTTCTACAAAAAAATGAAAATATTTTCATTTTTTACTCTACTGGAGATAA
>JAGGWI010000256.1 GCA_021157505.1 Desulfuromusa sp.
CAATCGAGTGATTGATCAGGCGGGGAGCGCTTTCCTGCAGACCGTCAGTCGGATGACCGGTTCGCCTCAGGCTGAAGTTGCAAGTGCTTATCTGATTTTTGATAATATTATTGCTGGTCATGAACTCCGCCAGGCACTCTTTGCTCTGGATAATAAAATTTCTGCAGAACGACAATATAAACTGTTACTGAAGCTTGAAAATTTACTGAGTTTCTTCTGCTCTTCTGCTTTGGGTAATAATATGGCTATTCCGTCTTCTGAGCAGGAATTAGAGCGGATCAGCCAAGAATTAAAACAGTATGCAGAATTTTTACCACAAATTCTTCCGGCTAATTCCTGGCAGGAGTGTGAACAATTACAGTTGCAGTTACAGGATGAGGGCTTACCCCCGGAGATTGCATCCCGGTATGCTGTCCTCGATTATATGGACGATTTCTTGCCTTTGATCTGTATGGTTGAATCATCAGGGCAGAATCTGAAACAACTTGCGCAGATCAAAGTTCTGGTCGAAGAAAAAATAGAGTGTGCCGCTATCTATGAGTTGCTGGAAAAAGTAGCAGTGCTGGATAGCTGGGATCGCCGTGCCCGGGAATCTCTGCTCAATTCGCTCCATGCTGTCAATATAAGAATTGTGCAACAGGTTGCGTTAGAAACCGCAGATAAGCCGCAGAGATATTTCTCTCTGAGAAGACAAAAGATGAGAACCTTTGAAAACTTACGGCAAGCTTTGTTCAGTGAAGTGCCGCGAAATTTTCATCCGTTCACGGTGCTGTTGCGCTCTCTGGAAAGTCTGTTGACGGCATAAATATCAGGATGTTGAACGATTTGGGGCGGATAAATTCCGCCCCTTATTTATTTTGTCACTTAAGCTTGAGAATACAGCCATAATTTGTGAGTGTTTCGCGATGGACACAAAATAATAACTGTGTTATATCCGGTGCGATTTCAAAATATGATAGCTGACCCGGGACACGTACCGGAGTCGTGAAGCTGTCCTAATGGATAAAATACATACCGCCTGGATCTATCGACCGGGACGGAAGGTTTTTTTAACGGAGCGATTTCGCTCTGTCTGTGCCTTTCGTTGCGACGATAGGCATTTTCTGTTTCAGGCGAACACTCTATGGTCACTCAACAGACTACTAGCGAGGGCAAACTGTGAAACAGCGGAAGACAATTCTTGATATCGGTCTGATGAAAGAACAGCAGGAGAAAATATCTGTTCTGACGGCTTATGACTATCCTTTTGCTCAGCTCATGGACAACGTCGGGATTGACATTATTCTGGTTGGTGATTCCGTTGGCTCAGTTTTTTCCGGCTATGACAATACTCTGCCGGTGACTCTGGAGGAGATGCTCTATCACACCAGAGCGGTGGTACGGGGGAGTCAACAGGCGCTTATCGTAACCGATATGCCATTCATGTCCTATCAGGTCGATGAGCGGGATGCGCGACTGAATGCGGGTCGTTTGATCAAAGAGGGTGGGGCGCAAGCAGTTAAGTTGGAGGGTGGCAAACATATGGCTGCAACGATACGTGCCATTGTTGATATAGATATACCGGTTGTCGGCCATATCGGCCTGACTCCGCAATCGATTCATCGGATGGGTGGTTTTAAAGTTCAAGGACGGGAAGAAGAACAGGCCCGCCGGATTCTCGCTGATGCCAAAGCTGTGGAAGATGCCGGTGCTTTTGCGGTTGTGCTGGAAGGAATCCCACGCGATCTGGCAAAACTGGTGACAGAATCTGTTGCTATCCCAACGATCGGAATCGGTGCCGGTTCTGATTGTGATGGTCAGGTGCTGGTGATTCACGACATTCTCGGTCTCTGTGATAAGTACTCACCCAAATTTGTCAAACGCTATGCCGATATCTCCACGATAATTTCCGAGGGAATCGAGCAATACATCAAAGAAGTCAAAGGTGGCGATTTTCCAACTTCAGAACATTCGTTCAAGTAGCTCTCTATGGATATTATTAGGTCGGTCACTGAGATGCGGAAGAGAGTTGTTTCTGCTCAGGCTGCGGGGCAAACAATCAGCTTTGTTCCAACCATGGGATTTCTCCACCAGGGGCATCTGTCGCTACTCGAGGAGGGACGCCGGCGGGGTGATCTGTTGGTACTCTCTATTTTTATCAATCCAACCCAGTTTGGTCCAGGGGAGGATTTGGATGATTACCCCCGTGATTTAGAACAGGATAGCCAGTTAGCTCAGCAAGCAGGTGTTGATATCATTTTTGTACCCGAGGCTAAAGCTATGTATCCACCGGGGTATGCAACCTATGTCGATGTAGAGGGTATCAGCGAAACTCTCTGTGGGACCAGTCGCCCCGGTCATTTTAGAGGTGTCTGCACCATTGTCAGCAAGTTGTTCAATATTATTCAGCCGCAGGTTGCAATCTTTGGCAATAAGGATTTTCAGCAACTGGCGGTTATCAAACGGATGACTCTGGATATGAATCTGCCGGTGGAGATTCTTGGCTTGCCGATTTTCCGTGAAGCTGACGGTCTGGCAATGAGTTCTAGAAATGTCTATTTGAGTCCTGATCAACGCAGGCAGGCACTGGTTTTGTCACAATCTCTGGCAACGGCAAAAGAGCTGGTGGCTGCCGGGGAGCTCGATTGTGCCACTATTATTGTTCAATTGAAAAAATATATCGATCAACAGCCTGATGTTCGTATCGATTATGTCCAGATCTGCCATCAGTTGACACTGGAAGATCAGAATCGGGTTGATGCTGATTCTGTTCTGTTGCTGGCGGTTTTTATCGGCAAGACCCGGTTGATAGATAACAGCTTTCTGGTGATCAAAAATGACTGAAACAGCTCTTGCCAATCTGCAGAATCTGTACCGTATTTTTACCGTTCCAGAGGCCCCCGATTCAACCCTGGGTGCTGTCGATCAGGCCATCAGTGAAAATGTTGCTGATTTTTTACAGAAACATATTGTTGCCCTGGAGCGGAGTCTGGAAGATATCGAAAATGATTTTTCTGCCTCTAAAATCCCTGAAGAACCCTCATTTGTTTCGGCCTATGCCGAATTTGTAAAACAAAAACTGGTTGCTCAATCGGTCCATACGGCGGCTCCGGGATTTATCGGCCATATGACTTCGGCCCTCCCTTATTTTATGTTGCCGTTATCCAGAATCATGACGGCGCTGAATCAGAACCTGGTCAAAGTTGAAACATCGAAGGCGTTCACCCCGATGGAGCGTCAGGTGCTGGCGATGTTGCATCATCTGATTTACCACCAGGACGACAGTTTTTACTCCCGGTGGATTCATGCGAGTCAACATGCTTTAGGGGCATTCTGTTCCGGCGGGACGATCGCCAATACAACTGCCCTCTGGGTCGCCAGAAACCAGCTTTGTGGACCGGACGGTACTTTTGCCGGGATTGCCAGGGAAGGTTTATTCAAGGCGCTGCAACATCTTGATTATAACGGTCTGGCGGTTCTGGTTTCGCGTCGGGCCCATTATTCACTGGGGAAGGCGGTCGATCTGCTGGGTATCGGCAGGGATAATCTGGTTCTGGTGGATACCGATGCTGATAGTCGTATCGATATGCGCGCTCTCAAATCAGCCTATTTAAAGTTGCAGCATCAAAATATTCGCCCATTGGCGCTGGTCGGCATTGCTGGAACCACCGAAACCGGACATATTGATCCTCTCGAAGAGCTTGCCGATTTTGCCGCAGAAATTGGTTGCCATTTTCACGTTGATGCCGCCTGGGGTGGCCCGACACTGTTCTCAAAAACTCATTCTCCTCTGCTTAAGGGGATTGAAAGAGCCGATTCAGTCACCATCGATGCCCATAAGCAGCTCTATGTACCGATGGGTGCGGGGATGGTGCTATTCAAAGATCCACATGCACTATCAGCTATTGAACATCACGCCAATTATATTTTACGTCATGGTTCCAAAGATCTGGGCAGCCACACTCTGGAAGGGTCGCGGCCCGGTATGGCGATGCTGGTTCATGCCGGTTTGTCAATTATCGGGCGTAAAGGGTATGAATTGCTGATCGATCTGGGGATTGAAAAGGGTCGACAATTTGCCCGCTTGATCAATGCCCATTCCAATTTTGAATTGATTACGGCACCCGAGTTGAACATTCTCACCTATCGCTTTAATCCCGCCTGGTTACAGAAAAAAATGGGACAACTCGATCAACAACAATTGCCGCAGGTGAATCAGTTGCTGGATTTAATCACTCAGGAAGTTCAAAAACGGCAGCGTGAGGCGGGTAAAACTTTTGTTTCTCGAACCCGCTTGCGTTCAGCCCACTATCATGGCGAACAGATTTCAGTTTTTCGGGCTGTGCTGGCAAATCCACTGACAACAGAAGCGATTTTAGCTGCCGTGCTTGAAGAGCAATGTGCTATTGTCAAAGAGACAGAGGTGCAGAATTTTATTGAAGAGATCAAGCAACTGGTTGCATAAAATGAGATTGTCACTGTTTTGAATTGTATCTACACCGCAAAATATCTGGTTTCAGGTAACGCTCCACCTGTTGAGGGTGGGGCGTTGTTGGTTGTTGCCGGGCGAATTGCTGCAGTTGGAACTCTCAAAGAGGTCAAACGCAATAACCCCGAAGTTGAGATTGTTGGTTTTCATGACGCACTTCTGGTGCCGTTGCTGGTCAACGCCCATACTCATCTTGAATTGACCGATTTTCCCCAATGGGCTCAAACTGTCGATTCTGCCGCACCGCTCGAAAATTTTGTCAGCTGGATATTGCATCTGATCAAGGTTAAACGAAATCTGGGTGCAGAACAGTATCAGCATTCGCTTCGCAATGGGATTGTTCAATCGCTTGCTGCTGGAACCGGAACCGTTGGTGACATTCTTGCTCATCATGAGTCGCGCCATCTCTATCAAGATTGTTTATTGGTTGGATCTCTGTTTCTGGAAACTCTGGGACAGGACCCCGCCACGATCTGTCGACTGAGGGATGGACTCAACGAAGCACTGAAAGATGAGGTTGTCGGTTTGGTTGAATTGGGTATTTCCCCACATTCTCCCTATACAATCAGCCAGGATTATTTGCAGAGTATCTATGCTCGTTGTCAGCACAAAAAGTTGCGCTGCACAACCCATTTGGCTGAATCGGCAGCCGAGGTTGAGTTTGTGCAACGGAGTCAGGGTGATCTGGCGAGTCGACTCTATCCCTACATTGGTTGGGAAAACTACATCCCGCCCCCTTCCGGGCAGCGTCCAGTAGAATATTTACAACAACAGGGTGGTTTGTTTCCGGAAAATCTGCTGGTGCACGGAGTGCACTTGAATAGTGCTGAAATTGAAGTATTAGCCGAGAAACAAATGTGCTTGGCACTCTGTCCACGCTCCAATGCCACCCTCAATGTCGGCAAGGCTCCTGCTGGAAAGTTGCATCGGGCTGGAGTAAAGCTGGCACTTGGAACCGATAGTCTCGCCAGTTGTGACAG
>JAGGWI010000083.1 GCA_021157505.1 Desulfuromusa sp.
ATAAAAGACCAACCTCCCTAAGTGCTGCACTTCCTGCAAGATGTCCGTAACTATCATTAATTTCTTTGAAACGATCCAAATCAAGAAACAGCAGAGAAAACTTCAATCCATACCGTTGTGAACGGCGGATTTCTCGACTCAATGAAACCTGCAGATAACGATGATTATACAGCCCGGTCAAATCATCAGTATACATCAGATCCTGAGCATCCTGGTAACGACAGGCATTTTCAAAACCAAGAGCAATCTGATCGCACAAATAATGCAAATCGGAAAAACAGACCGCATCACACTCCCTGGTCACATCACAGATGACAATTCCCCCTTTTGGAACATCGCCATCGCGTAATGGTAACATCCAGATATGCTCCTGCTGTTGTTGCAACTTAATCAACTTGGAAGCAATATCTCCGGTCGGTTGACAGAGCTCCTTCTGTTCATCCAACTGTGGCATCAAAAGATCGATCAACTGTTCGGCAAATTCAGCGGGGAGTTTTCTTGTTCCGGTCAGGGTGGGGACAACACCATCTTTAATGGCAAAAGTACAGCCGACACTGGCTTCCATTTCACGCAGCAAAATATCCAGAGATTGGGGAATGAGACGATCCAGATCAATCAACGATGATAAAAGCTGTCCCGTTTGAAAGAGATGAATCTGACGCTTCAGGTGATCATTTTCTGTCAGTAAATTGCGTTGATCCAGACAGTTTCGGACTAAATGTTTTAACTCTTCAGGATCAAATGGCTTAACCAGGTAATCACGGGCACCATTTTTCAGTGCATCAATAGCCGACTCCAGACTGGCATGTCCAGTCACCAGAATGACATCCGGAGGATTTGGCAGAAGTCTGGCAGCCTGCAAAACTTCCAGCCCCCCCCGCCCCGGCATCACCATATCAGTCAGCACCAGATCAATCGGTCGTTGCTGCAACATTGAAATTGCATCATCACCATTGTCGCAAACGTCAACCCGATAGCCCTCATCCAGAAGCAAATCTCGATAGAGCTTACGGAAAAAAAGTTCGTCTTCGACAACCAGAATATTTGATTGTTCAGAAATCATAAGTCCCCTATATAACAAGGAGTTATTAACAGCTTCTAGGGGGAGATGTCAACGAAAAATCCCGGCCGCCAATGCTTGAGCTGCCAACCCTGGGGGGAATATCGAGCCTGAAGAGTTCCTGAAAAATCAGTCCGATAGAGAGGAACCCGCTTTTCCTGTAGATAATCAACAACCGATCTAGCCGGCAAATGGTAACGGTTCTGATAGCCAACAGAGACCAGACAGAAACGTGGCAGAAGCCGGTCAATCAGTCGGTCAGTCGCCGAAAATTTACTTCCGTGATGAGGTAGCTTCAACAGCGAGACCGGGCCGGGCAAACCAGCTTCGAGGAGTTTTTCCACTCCAGGTTCTTCCAGATCACCCGTCAGCAACAGGCTATTCCCTTTGCTGTCCCGGTAGTACATCACCAGAGAGGTGTCATTTTTGTGACTTTCCGGCGTTGCACCGTTGAATAGAGACAGATGACCAGAAGTCCAAAAAGGGAGTTCACTCCATCCAGAGGGTGCAATCTTGACCGGAATCGCCCTTTTTGACAGCACCTTCTGCAACGTGTAGTGTAAATTAGCCGGTGACTGCCCAACCCAGAACTCTCGCACCGGAAAATTATCCAGAATAAAAATCAACCCTTTCCGGTGATCCAGATCATCGTGGGTTAAAACTACGGCAGTGAGTTCGGTCACCCCCAATTCGGCAAAAGCCGGTGCCAGCAGACGCTCACCAACATCAAACCGATCACTATAGAAACCACCACCATCAATCAGAACCGCCTCTCCGCGATTGTTCCGCAGCAACATTGACTCACCCTGACCGACACTGAACATGGTCAACGTAACCGGCGACGATTGAGCCAGCGGGAATTGCCAGAGGACGACGGCGGGCAAGAGACAGCAGACAATAAATCGTAATCTGTTTGTCTTGACCAGCAGGGGAAATAACAGCATCGGCAAAATAAACAGAGCGACTGCCAGGTTCTGCCAATGGGAAAGAAATAGATAGGTTCCACCGCAGCCAGGGAGTGAAGTGAACCAGTTTGCCA
Organism: Desulfuromusa sp.; assembly: GCA_021157505.1. GTDB lineage: Bacteria > Desulfobacterota > Desulfuromonadia > Desulfuromonadales > Geopsychrobacteraceae > Desulfuromusa. The sequence goes on from JAGGWI010000083.1 coordinate 2,100, forward strand.
GCGACAATATAACGTCCAGAATAAAACCGCAAAGTTGAAATAACAGACCTGCCAGCTGTGGGAAAAATGGGTAAAAGAGCAATCCTGAAAAACCAATCGGGAGGGCTAACAACGTGACAATTGGAACACAGATAAGATTAGCCACAACCCCGACCGGGGCAAAGAGATGAAAATTAAACAGAACAAGTGGCAAAGTGGCCAGCATCGCAGCAAAGGTCACCAGAAATAGCTGGACAGGATAACGGAAATAGAAACGGAGATCTCTGCTTAAATATTGCCATAACGGTCGCCAGAGGAGAATTCCAGCAGCTCCAGAAAAAGAGAGTTGCCAGCCAGCCTGCCAGAAAAGTAAAGGGTTAATCAGCAAGGACAACAAGGCGAGAGAAGCCAGTAACAGTAGAGGATTTACATAGTAGCGCCAGCACAGAAAGGTAGCGACTAAAACAGCGAGAACAAAGGCTCTACTGGTAGAGACAGCGCCACCGGTCAAGAGCAGATAGCCAAACAACAGGGGGAGGAGGAGCAGCGGGAGGGCACGCTGCGGTGGTTGCCAATTAAGTAGCCGTGGAAAGCGGCGATAAAGCATGAGAAGTAGCCGATAACCGAGTAAAGCAATCATCCCCAAATGGAGCCCTGAAATGGCAAAAAGATGGCTGATACCGCTCTTTGCCAGGGTTTTCCGAATCGTGTCGGGGATAACACCCCCCTCACCCAGAACCAGAGCCCTGACCAGATAAGCCCGATTTTCAGACATCCCCTCCTGAATGGTCTTCGCCATCTGGCTACGCCAGGAAACAATTCTCCGGTTAACCCTATGTTCTTGCCGTTCCAAAATTGTCATTTTCTCAATATTTTTGACCCAGGCGGTCATATCGATATGCTCACTGGCAAGATAGCGGGGCCAGTTAAATTCTCCCGGCATACCGAAGAGACGTGGTTTCCGTAGCCGACTTTTGCAGCGGATAACATCACCAGGCAAAAGGGAACCGTCCCCTTCACCGAGATAGAGGCGGATCAACAGGGGTGATTTCAGCACCATCGGCTGACCTTTTATTGCCACCGAATCGGCCCGAAGTTTAATCCAACTCCGTCCTTCAGTAAGTTCTCTGATATCCAGAACTTCCCCGGTCAGGCTCACTTTTTGCGCCAACTGATCAATCTGGACAATATCTTGGCGAGAAGAAAACTGGAGAGGGTAGCGCAGGTTGGTAAGAACTAAAATAGCAAGAAATAAAAAAACCAGAGAGAGGTGACTGCACTTGCGCAGAAGAAAAAACAGCAGGCAGAAAAATGCAACAGACCACCAACCAAAGGAACTGGAGAAGGTATAGAATGGAGCCAGAGATAAGCCGGCAATCGTTGCAGACAAGGCGATGAGTATCGGTTGCATATCCCCCTCCTGCATTGCAGATTAATAAGAAATCAGATTATCTGTTTCAGCTGATCAGGTTTTAGCTTTTTTTTTAACGGGGCGATCTTTGTCGCTTTCCAGCTGACGAATAAGCTCTTCAGCCATGGCAACATCCTTTTTACAACCAATAAATACTGGCGAACGTTCATGAATCTGTTGTGGTTGCAGATCCAGAATAGGTTGCCGACCGTCGGAAGCGGCCCCACCCGCCTGCTCTATTAAAAACGCCATTGGATTCAGCTCGAACAATACCCGTAATTTCCCC
>JAGGWI010000026.1 GCA_021157505.1 Desulfuromusa sp.
TTAAAAATCCGGGTGCAGTCAAAGAGGATCATCCTGAATTTAAGAAATCAGTTGAAGATGTTCAGGCTCAAACTGACAAACTGCTGGCAATTAATGGTAAGAAAACTGTCAGTGAACTGCATAAAGAGCTGGGTAACATCATGTGGGAAAATGTCGGTATGGCAAGAAGCAAAGAGAGCTTGACTAACGCTCTCAAGCTGATTCCAGAGCTTCGTGACGAATTCTGGAACAATGTCAAGGTGTCTGGCGAAGGCAAAGAGCTTAACCAACAGCTTGAAAATGCTGGTCGCGTAGCTGATTTCCTTGAATTTGCTGAAATGATGACTGAAGACGCACTGAACCGCGAAGAGTCCTGTGGTGGTCACTTCCGTATTGAGCATCAGACTGACGAAGGTGAAGCAACGCGTGATGATGAAAACTTCAGTTACGTTGCTGCTTGGGAATTCAAAGGAACCGGGGTTAAACCTGAATTACACAAAGAACCTTTGAAATTTGAAAGAGTTCATCTTGCCGTGAGGAGTTATAAATAATGGACCTTACATTACATGTATGGCGCCAGAAGGGGCCACAGGATAAAGGGAAGCTGGAGACTTACCCAGCTAAAAATGTCAGCCCGGACATGTCCTTCTTGGAGATGCTGGATGAGATTAATGATGGGCTGATTCGGGAAGGCAAAGATCCTATTGCTTTCGATCATGATTGTCGTGAGGGAATCTGTGGCATGTGTTCACAGGTTATTAATGGTCGTCCACATGGTAAACAGGAAAAAACCACTGTTTGTCAGTTGCATATGCGTCAATATAACGATGGTGATGAAATTTTTATTGAGCCGTGGAGAGCGAAAGCTTTCCCGATTCGTAAAGACCTGATTGTTGACCGGACTTCAATGGATGCTATTATGCAGGCCGGTGGTTACGTCTCCTGTCATACTGGTGGCGTCGATGATGCGAATGCACTGCTTATTCCTAAGCCGATTGCAGATTATGCAATGGATGCGGCTGAATGTATTGGTTGTGGTGCTTGTATTGCTGCCTGTCCCAATAGCTCGGCAATGCTTTTTACTGGTGCTAAAGTTGCTCAGTTGGCAGCACTGCCACAGGGGAAACCTGAAGCCAGAAAACGGGTTCAGGAAATGACTCAGGCAATTCTTGATGAAGGTTTTGGCAACTGTACTAATCACTATGAGTGTGAAGCAGCTTGTCCCAAAGGGATCAGTGTCAAGTTTATTGCCAAGCTTAATCGTGAATATCTGAAATCTTTGATACCGACTTCAACCTGAGCATAGGTTTCCTGGCTCAGGATTCAGATAATATGATATGAAGGGCGGATCTTTTTGATTCGCCCTTTTTTTACTGAAAGTTAAGTAATGGTTAAATGGTTTACAAGACTTGCAAAGCAGAGGCAAAAACGCTCCAGCAAAGCTGGAGATATAACTTCGGTCGATACGTTACCATTTTACCTGGAACAAAATAGCGATCTGATCTCTTCTGATCGTTTGCATGTCATTCGTCAGTTCAGAGGGAGTGTTGAAAATCAACTGAAGATACTACAGCTCTCACTCAATGCAACATCTGTGGTCCTCTTCTGGTCTGGACCGTTGTTTGAACAATTAACCACCTATGCGTTCTCCAGCCAAAGCGTTAATTTTGTATCTGGAACTTTCCCATCTGCTTCGGGAATTGTCGGCGCTCTGAAGGACCATACTGAAATTGCGCTGGCTCCGCATCACTCCAATTCTCCCGCCATCCCTTACTACTCTGATAGCTCTTCTGTTGGAAGCTTTTTTGCTCAGATTCTATCCTCTGGTGAACCTGATCAACGTAAAACGGGAAACTATGGTGTTTTATGTGTTGATCGTGTTGCCCAAGAAGAGTGGTCGCCGCTGGAACGGACCTTAATATCTGCAACTGCTGAACAGATATTGCAGAACCTGGAACTCTCTCGGGACTTGTTCCTGACAGATGTTGAACGACAGACTCTACAGCTGGTTTTTGATGGTCTACAGGGGTTGAATTCTGCTCTTGATCTGGAGTCAGTTTATAACGCTGCTGCACAGGCTCTTGGTCTGCTGGTCGATGCGGATCTTTTTGCCATCAGCTTGATTCATAGTAATTATCATGAATTTTGTTATTTTTCCGGGGACAATAAAGAACAAATTTTAAATCACAAATTTGTATTGGACGATTCTCTGATCGGTCAAGTGGTGAAGTATCGGAAAACATTTCCGGAAACGTCCACTTATACAGGGCGTGTCCCCGTTGTTAATGGTTTGAAATTATTTGAGAGGTATAAAACAGTACTGGTTGTCCCCTTACTGCAGGAGGACAACCCGGTCACCGGGGTGCTGATTATTGCTGCCCGGGGTGAAAATATACTGACCTGGAATAGCCGGGAAATGATAGAGATAATAGCTGCACAGGCGGCTATCAAAATTGATCTGGCACATTCTCACGAGAAAATTCAACAGATGGCGATAACTGACCCACTCACAGGAATTGCCAACCGCAGAGCATTTCAATGTGGCTTTAGTGCCATGTATGAGCGTGCCCGCCGCCGAGTTGGACCTTTCAGTTTAATTATCTGTGATATTGATCTTTTTAAACGGGTTAATGATACTTATGGTCACCCTTTTGGTGATCAGGTTATTCAACAGGTTGCCCGCCAGCTCAATGAAGTTGTCCGAACCGGCGATTTAGCTGCCAGAATCGGTGGCGAAGAATTTGCTATTTTGTTGGAGGATACCGGATTATCCGGGGCTTTAGATGTCGCTGAACGATTACGGAAAAAGATTGAAAAGCTCCGCTTATTTTCTCAAGGGGACACTGTTCCGGTAACGATTTCGTTGGGAGTGACCGAGTATCCGCTGGATACGGATAATCAGGATACTCTGTTCAACTATGCTGATCAGGCACTCTATCGTGCCAAAGAGAGTGGACGTAATCGATCGGTGTGCTGGCACGATATGACCTAGTGTTCCGTACGATTAATTTTTTTGCAACAATATGGTACTGAATTCATCAAGCAGGCGATTTTTTAACAGTTTGCAGCCTAATTTCTGGTATTTCTGACGGATATCAAAATTATATTCCCAGAGGATTCCAGAAAGGAGCAAGAGTGCTCCAGAATCTGCCTTGTCTACCAGATCTTCTGCCACATCAAGAAGAATATCGCCGTAAATATTGGCCAGAATCAGGTTGAAACCACGTTCTTCAAGTTGATCAAGGGTTCCACAAACATGAGTAATGTCATTATCAACATGATTGAGTTGACAATTTCTGCGCCCACTCTGTATTGCTGCTTCCTCGATATCCACACACCAGGTATGTCCTGAATGCAACAACAGTGCGGCGATCGTCAAAATCCCTGTTCCGCTACCGAGATCAAGAATTTTTTGATTTCCAGTTATTGGTAAAGTTTCTAATATCTCCAGACAACTCCGGGTTGTCTCATGTTCTCCTGATCCAAAGGCACCCCGTTCCATAATCAGTGGGGTGCGATCATTGGCAGCCAGAGAGATATCCGGGGGCAGAATCGTAAAATGGTGGCCAATATCAAAAGGTTGATAGTCTTCTCTCATAGTTCAATTCCTGGTTTATAATAGCCCGGTCCCTTTAAATAACAGAAGCAGGATGGTATAGCTGAAGGCGGATGCCAGGGTTGATAGCATGACAATAGACCCGGCAAGTTCGGCATCACCTCTCATCTGCTGCGCCATAATATAGGTTGCTGTTGCCGCAGGTGTCCCTGCCATTAAAATTCCAATCCCCAAATCTGTACCGCAGACTCCCAACGGCACAAGCAGCAGTAATGCCAGTAACGGCAGCAGGACCAATTTGATCGTGCTGGCTAGCCCCGCAAGTTTCAGGTCACCTTTAAGCCGCTCCAGCGAGAAGCCTCCGCCAATAGCCAGAAGTGCCAGAGGTAAGGCCAAACCGGTCGTGATTTCAAGGGAGCGGTCAAGAATTAGCGGTATCGGCAGGTTCCAGTAGCTCCAGATAATACCGAGAAAGGAGGCAATAATCAGAGGATTCAGGATGGTTTGTAGAATTAAACTGGGTGCTTTATCTTTATCGTTTCCGTGGTGCGGCAGGAGCAGTGCAAGAATGGCAAACAGGTTCAATACGGGCACCAGAAACCCCATCAGAATTCCCGCTCTGGTCAGGCCATCCTCCCCGTACGCATTCAGACAGATTGCCAGCCCGATGTAGGCCAGATTGCCACGGAATGCCCCCTGACAGAAGCTGCCGCGAACCGGGGCGGAATACTGGCGCCAGCCGGTAAAAAGGTAGGTGAGTATAAAGGCCAGGACAATAATCAGGGATGAACCGATGACCAGAGGCCCGTTGAAGAACTTGGAGAAGTCTGCCGTGCCGATTTTGTAAAAAAGCAGTAATGGGAGAAAAACCATGTACACGAGACGGTTAGTCAGATTAAGAAAGGCATCATCAACAAGTTTAAATTGTTTTAGTAGCGTTCCCAGGCCAATTACCAGGAAAATTGGCAGAACAATAGTGATTGTTTCACTGAACAGCTGCATAGCTCCTCCATAGGGCGGTGCAGCATAACTTAGATTAAAATGACTGTCTATCCAATAGACAAAAGAGATGATCCCTTTCGGGGCCATCTCTTTTGTGATGTTTATGGAAATTTAATTTTGAGTTGGTTGCTGTCAGGTTCTCAACTCAGGCATGATCGCCGTACTCACCGATACCCAGTTCTCTATCGTCCAACCGGGGAGAGTCAACAGAGGCATGGTCGCCGTACTCACCGATACCCAGTTCTCTATCGTCCAGCCGTGGAGTGTCGACAGAGGCATGGTCACCATACTCACCGATACCCAGTTCTCTATCGTCCAACCGTGGAGTGTCGACAGAGGCATGGTCACCATACTCGCCGATACCCAGCTCTCTATCGTCCAGCCGTGGAGTGTCGACAGAAGCATTATCACCGTACTGACCGATTCCAAGTTCCTGGTCATTGAGGCCGACTGCTGCTGCGGCAAAGATTGAAGTGATTGCGAAGATGCTGGCGATTGCGATTGAAGTGGTTTGCTTTTTCATGATGTTCTCCTTTTGAGAATGAAAGTTTATTTAGTTTGTTTGTTCGTTACTCTTGCCAATCTATAATTCAATCATTGTGCCAACTTTAATTTTATAATAAAAACAAATAGTTAGGTGTTACAGTCGACAATTGCACTGTACTTGTGTAGAATATTCAACATTTAAGTGTGGATTATTGACTGCTATTGTCGTCAATAGAGATATCTCCCTTTTTACAGTTGAGATTTCTATGCAGACAGCTAATAAAGATCGCCTGAAAATTGTAGTTATTCTCCTTTTTGTGGTTGTCCTGGCTTTTTTTCACTATCTGACCGGGATCCAACATTCACCTTACTATGGGTTTTATTGCCGACTCTATTATTTGCCGATTGTTTTGGCGGGATTATGGTTTTGCTTGCGTGGCGGTATTGCTGTCGCTTTGTTGGTTTCCATTATTTTTGCCCCACATATTTTTTTTAAGTGGGGGCAATTCGAAGTCATTCCTCTGGAGCATTATCTGGAAATAATATTATTTAATCTCACTGGATTTTTGACCGGATTTTTGTCATCACGGATTAATTTTCAAAGTATGCGCGCTGAAAAAAATATGCAGCAGCTGACGGAAAGTTTCACTCAGCTTAAAGAACAGGCTAGTCTTATTGTTGAAATTGAGGATCAACTCCGTCAGGCGGACAGGTTGACTGCCTTGGGGGAGTTATCAGCCGGGATGGCACATGAAATACGTAACCCCCTCGGCTCCATTCGTGGGACCGCAGAAATTCTCCGTGATGCTCTGCCGGCTGATAATCAATATACCGAATTCAGCCAGATACTGATAAAGGAAGTCGATCGGCTCAATCGAGTGGTTGAAGATTTTTTGAATTTTGCCCGACCGACAACGGATGAACAGCACGATTTTAAACCCAATGAAATTCTTCACGAAGTTTTGCAACTTTGCCACCAGCAGGTGACAAAAGGTCGTATTCAGATTCACTGGCAGGAGACTTCTCTGCCAACGGCTGTGGGCGATTCTGCCCAATTTAAGCAGGTATTTCTCAACCTGATTCTCAATGCACTGCAGGCAATGCCAGCGGGTGGAGAGCTGTGGATTGACACGCAAATAAACGAGCAGCAGCAAATTATTTTAACCTTTAGAGATAATGGCCCAGGAATTCCACCGGAAGATCTGGACCGTATTTTTAATCCTTTCTTTACGACGAAAGCAAAAGGGACCGGGCTTGGTCTGGCAATTACCTATCGAATTATCCAGAATCACTGTGGCAACATCAGTGTGAAAAATTCTCCAGTGGGTGGAGCTGAATTTACCTTGATATTAAAACCGGCAGATTATCCCTGTCAGGACGGAATGGACGATGGCACGACAAATATTATTGATTGATGATGATGCTTCACTCCGTCGGGTGACGGAATTTAACTTACAGGAAGCGGGCTATCATGTTCTGACCGCTAGTGATGGGGCAGCAGGTCTCACATTGTTCAAGCGCTATCGCCCGGGATTGGTCATAACCGACGTGCAAATGCCGGGAATGGATGGCTATGAAGTTCTGGCTGCGGTGTTGGCTCTGGAACCACAAACTCTGGTTATTATTGTGACGGCGTTCAGCACTGTGGCGCAGGCGGTCGATGCTATGAAGGTGGGTGCTTATGATTATCTGGCGAAACCCTTTAGTCGTGATCAACTCAGCTTGACTGTGGCCAAAGCTTTTGAATATCGTAATTTGCGTCAGGAAAATACCCAATTAAAAGCCGCTTTATCTGAAAATGTTGATTCTGAACAGATCATTGGTCAGTCAAAAGTAATGCATCAATTGTTGCACCGGGTTGAAAAAGTGGCAGCAAGTCAGGCATCGGTACTGATCAGCGGTGAGAGTGGCACAGGAAAAGAGGTGATTGCCAAGGCATTGCACCGTGGTTCCGAGCGAAGTAATGGGCCTTTTGTTGCGGTCAATTGTGCCGCGATCCCTAAAGATTTGATTGAAAGTGAACTTTTTGGTCATCTCAAGGGCTCCTTTACAGGTGCTATCAAAGACCGTAAGGGTAAATTTTCTCTCGCAGATGGAGGAACTTTGTTTCTTGATGAAATTGGGGAACTGCCGATTGATCTGCAACCAAAGCTTCTTCGAGCTCTTCAGGAACAACAGTTTGAGCCGGTTGGTGGAGTTTCTGAACAGGTCGATGTTCGGGTTCTGGCGGCAACAAACCGTAATCTGGATGAGGCGATGCAATCTGGGGCGTTTCGTGAGGATCTCTATTATCGTTTGGCTGTTGTCCCAATCGAAATTCCACCGTTGCGTGAACGGCGCGAAGATATACCTCTCCTGCTCGATTTCTTTTTACGCAAGCGGCATGCTGGAACAACTGTGAATTTTTCGGAAGAGGTTATTGCTTATTTGCAGAAGTACAATTGGCCCGGCAATGTCCGGGAGTTGGAAAATGTTGTCGAGCAAATGATGATCCTGCGCAGCTCAGATATTATGGGGCTTGCTGACCTCCCCGAACGGATTGGTCGACCATCCACCCTAACAAATAAAGTCTTGAACCTCCCTGAAGAGGGCTATTCTTTGGAGTTGCTTGAACAGGAAGCCGTTGAGGAAGCCCTCAGACGATGTCATGGCAACAAAAGCAAAGCTGCCGTTTTTTTGAAAATCCCACGACACACATTGCTGTATCGTTTGGAAAAGTATAATATCCAGACTTCTTAGGATTTACCCTCTGCAAAAACCGACCGTTTTCCTCCCTAGCAGCCAGTCCATTGTTAGTCTGACAGGCTGCTAGCCAACAATAAAGGAAGCATGAATGCATCGTTCTAAAAAAAATATATTCGGGATTGTAGTTCTGCTTACAGTTTTTCTGTTGGTTGGTTGCGATAATACAACCTCAGAACAGCCGTTGACAAAGGTCAACTCTGAATCAAAGCTTGCTGCTGACTTTACTCTGACAAATATGCAAGGCGAGCAAATCAGTTTATCCCAATATCGTGGTAAAGTGGTTATCTTGAATTTTTGGGCAACCTGGTGTCCACCCTGTCGGGAAGAGATGCCCTCAATGGAGCGCCTCTATCGGAACCATAAAGATCAGGGTCTGGTGATGTTGGCCATTAATGTTGATGAAAACGGAAAAAAGGCGGTGAGTCAATTTTTGCGAAGAACACCGTATAGCTTTCAGATTCTTCTTGATAGTGACAATGTCGCGCAGAACGCCTATGGTGTCTTTCGCTTTCCCGAAAGCTTTATTATTGACCGCAATGGGATGATGGTTAAAAAAATCATCGGCGGTCGGGATTGGTTGTCTGGATCGACATTTGAATTAATTAAATTCTTACTGAATGGCTAAGGTTTTTTGGAGTTATTATGGAAGTTGGTACTGATATCACCATCTGGATTGCATTTTCAGCCGGACTGCTCTCTTATTTTTCTCCCTGTGTCCTGCCGTTGATTCCCTCCTATCTAACTTATATCTCCGGGCTTTCATTTGCTGAGTTAAAACAGGCGAATGCCAGTGCTCAAGTCCGTTTAACTGTTGTATTGCATTCATTGGCATTTATTGCCGGATTCTCAGCGGTATTTATCACTCTGGGTGGCTTGGCCGGTTTAGCTTCTGCCTCATTTCAGACTTACCTGCATGATGGTTTGGGACTTATCCAGAAATTCGGCGGAGTGATGATTTTTCTGTTTGGTATCCACCTGAGCGGGTTGTTTCATTTTGGTATGTTGCTCGGTGAAAAAAGGATTCAACTGCGTAGCAAGCCGGCCGGTTTTGTCGGAACATTTCTGGTTGGAATTGCCTTTGCCGCAGGTTGGACCCCCTGTATTGGTCCAATTCTTGGGGCTATTCTGGCTATTGCTGCTGGTAGCTCCGGTGGTGTCGGTAAGGGGGTTATCCTTTTAACCAGTTACTCCGCCGGTCTTGGTGTTCCCTTCTTTATTTCCGGGCTGTTATTTCACTCCTTTCTAAGCTTTTTTGACCGGTTCAAAAAACATATCCGTATTGTTGAAATTGTGACTGGAGTATTACTGATGGTTGCTGGTATTTTACTATTTTTTGATCTATTCAGTCGCATCGCCGGATTTCTTTACCAGCTATTCCCTCCTGCATTGGGCTGATTTCTCTACCTGCTGCTACATTTCCCTTGATCTTGCCGGTCAAATCCTCTAGCTTTCTGATTGTCATTTTCAATTTCTAGCCGGGAGGTTATGTGATGGATCAGGTGACTATATTCAGTGAGTATGTTCGCCGGAAAGGGTTGAAAAATACCAGCCAGAGAATGACAATTCTGGAAACTTTTCTGGGTTCTAAATCCCATTTTTCTACCGAAGACCTCTATTTCGAATTACGCAAGAAACATCCAAAAATTGGCTATGCGACTGTGCATCGCACCTTGAAATTGTTCGCTGAATGTGGAATTGCCAGTGAATTGGATTTTGGTGATGGGCAGACCCGCTTTGAACCCCTGGATTTAAATCAGCATCATGATCACCTGGTGTGTACCCATTGCGGTTTGATCGTCGAGTTTACGGAACCACAAATAGAAAAACTTCAGGAGCAGGTGGCTGCTCAGTATAATTTTAAAATTGAAAGACACCGCCACGAACTCTATGGTCTCTGTGCCAATTGTGCCAAACAGAGTTAAAACTATCATCCTACTCGAAAGTTTACAGTTTTATGTCAGCTCAGAAAATATCATCACCTAAAGTGGTTCTGGTTGGAAATCCAAATGTTGGCAAGAGTGTTGTCTTCAATGCTCTCACCGGGGCCTATACCACCGTGTCAAATTACCCGGGGACCTCGGTGGAAGTTTCCCGTGGTCATTGTCGGATAGCTGGTCAACGTTACGAAATTCTCGATACTCCCGGTATGTATTCAATGATGCCAATTACTGAGGAGGAGCGGGTTGCCCGAAAAATTCTTTTAACTGAAGATCCACATGCTGTTGTCCATGTCATTGATGCGCGGAATCTTGAGCGGATGCTGCCGATGACTCTACAGTTGATTGAAGCAGGTTTGCCGGTCATTCTGGTGGTGAATATTATGGATGAAGCTAAACGTCTGGGGATGCAACTGGACCTCAACCTGCTGCAGGAAAACCTCGGGATACCGGTTATTGGTACGGTGATGAAGCGGAAAGTTGGTCTGGATGAATTACGTCAGACGATTTCTGATTACGCTATGGTTCCCTATAAGCCATTCATTTATGCTCCTGATCTGGAACAGGATATCAATCAGATCATAAAATTAATTCATGGTGATTACCGTCTCAGCCGCCGAGCCACCAGCATTCTGTTGTTGCAGAAGGATGATGATATCGTCCATCTGGTAGAAAAAAAAGAAGCTGGTAATGGCTATGAACAGCTGACAGAGACAATTCGTGAGATTTCTTTCAAGCGCAGAGCCGATCTCCATTTACAGATCAGTCTGGAACGGCGCAAAGTGTGTAAGCAGATGCTCAAAGGGGTTGTGACTCAATCGGTGCAGGAGGGTGAACCGTTCGGTGAAAAGCTCTCCCGCTGGATGATGAATCCGTTGACCGGCACACCAATTCTACTGCTGGTGGTTTATTTTGGCCTCTATAAATTTGTTGGTGGTTTTGGTGCTGGAACGATGGTTGATTTTTTTGAAGGGAATCTGTTTGAAAATTACATCAACCCACCAGTCGTCAATTTTTCAGAAAAATATCTGACTGCCAACTGGCTGTTTGAATTGATTGCCGGTGAATATGGTCTCTGGACTTTGGGGATTCGTTATGCTGTGGCACTGGTGCTGCCGATTGTCGGCACTTTTTTCCTGATTTTTTCAATACTGGAAGATACCGGTTATTTCCCCCGGCTGGCACTCTTGGTTGATCGGCTGTTTAAAAAAATCGGGCTGTCGGGCCGAGCCGTTATCCCGATCGTCCTCGGTTTAGGTTGTGACACCATGGCTACACTGGTGACGCGAACGTTGGAGACAAAACGGGAACGGATCATCGCTACTCTGTTATTAGCGTTGGCGATCCCCTGTAGTGCTCAGTTGGGAGTGATTTTGGGTTTGTTGTCAGCAGAACCGAATGCTCTGGCTGTATGGACGGTATTCTTGTTATTGGTTTTTCTCTTGATTGGTTTTTTGGCGTCAA
>JAGGWI010000171.1 GCA_021157505.1 Desulfuromusa sp.
GATGTAGCTCAGTTGGTTAGAGTGCCTGCCTGTCACGCAGGATGTCGCGAGTTCAAGTCTCGTCATTCCCGCCATAAAAGAAAAGGTTCCCGCTGTTTAAGTGGGAACCTTTTTTTGTTTCAATTTCTGCTTATTCCTTCTCCCTAAGGGAGAAGGTGGCTGGAGGCCGGATGAGGGGGAATAAAAGCTGAAGATTAGCACTCATCAGGAAAATTAATAGAAAAGCTCCCGGATTAGAAACTTGCGGTAATCTGCTGATAGGCTTGAGCGGGCTCTGGGGAAGAGAGCAGGGCGGAAATCATGGCAACACCATGCGCTCCCGTTTGCAGGGTTTCCTTGGTATTGTTTGCTTTAATGCCACCGAGTGCATAGACAGGGATTTTGCAAGTTTTACAAATAGTTCGCAAGGACTCTATTCCAACTGGAGCACCAAATTGTGCTTTAGAGGGGGTAAAAAAAACCGGGCCAAAGGTGATAAAATCAGCTCCTTGCCGCTGTGCTGCTGCTGCTGCTGCTGCTGAGTGGGTGGACGCTCCAATCAGGGCGTTCGAGCCGAGTATCTGCCGGGCAATTTTTACTGGCAGGGAATGGCCACCCAGATGAACTCCATCTGCACCGATTGCCTGAACCAGGTCGATTCTATCGTTGATCAGCAAGAGAGAGTTGTGTTTATGGGTCAGAGAACGAAGTTTTCTGGCGAGAGGATAGAGTTCCGCAGCCGAAAGATCCTTTTCCCGTAGCTGAATCATTCGCACCCCTGCTTGTAGCAGTTCTTCAACAACCTGCAGCAGTTGCTGCCCCTTTTGAATCTGGTGACGGTCTGTTATCAGGTATAATTCAGGCAGAGTTTCAGTCATTTGCAGCTTTATTTAAAAAAGCACCATCCCAATCTTTCCAGACAGCTTCATATCCGCGAGATTTTAAAAGATTTTCAACCTCGGCAGGGGAGCGCTCATCGCTGATGGTGAACTGTTCAGCATCCCGGTTTTCCTCCCCGTAACCGCCCGGTGCGGTGCAGGAACCGGCACTCATCTGGGTAATTCCAAGCGGCAACAGGTTATTACGCAATTCAGCGCTCTCACGAGTAGAAAGGATCAGTCCGGCATCGGGGATCAACAGGCGCATAGCGCAGATGAACTGGGTGAGTTGGCGATCATCGACAATACTGTTGGGCTGAAATCCACCATCAGCTGGACAGATGCGTGGAAAAGAGAGAGTCACCTGAGTGCGCCAGAATTTACGTGCCAGATAAAGGGCATGCAGCCCGCTGTAAAAGACATCACTCAAACTATTCCCCAAACCAAGTAATGAACCAATGCCGATTCTGCGTAATCCTGCAACACCAGCCCTTTCCGGGGCATCCAGTCGATAGTGATAATCACTCTTGGGGCCGTAGGGATGAAGTTGACGATAAAGTTCAGGATCGTAGGTTTCCTGATAGACCGTTAAACCATCCACCCCGGCAGCAACCATACGCTGATAACCGTCGGTATCCATGGGAAAGACTTCTATCGAAACCGAGCCACATTGTTTTTTGATGATTTTTACGGCATTTTCAAGGTAATCGATCCCGGCAACCTTGGGGGCTTCACCGGTCAATAGCAACATGTGCCGGAACCCTTGACTGCGGAGAATTTTAGCTTCCCGTTCAATCTCTTTGAGCGTTAAAGTTTTACGCGGAAAATGGTTGTCAGCGCTGAAACCACAATATTTACAGCCATTAAAACACTCATTGGAGAGATAGAGGGGGGCATAGAGGAGAATAGTTCGCCCAAATCTCTGTCTGGTAATCCGCTGTGCCCGCTCCGCCATCAGTTCCAGTTGACTGTCGGTGATATTGGGAGATAGCAGTCGCGAAAAATCGTCAATATTTAAACGTTGCTGCTGCAGTGCCCGATCAATCTGTTGCGGTGTCGCAGCAGTGATTTGTTGCACAATTTCAGTTTGCGGATAAAGCTCAAGCTGCTGTTGGAAACTCATCAACCATTCCTCAGAAAGCCGGTCAGAGGACTTGACGCTTCGGCTTGTTGACGCTGGGTGCCAAGCCCTGCAAGGTAGGCTTCACGCCCGGCTTCAGTCCCTTTACGAAATGCTTGAGCCATCAGGGCTGGGTTTGGCGTGTCGGCAAGGGCGGTATTGACCAGAACCGCATCGGCCCCCATTTCCATTGCTTCTGCAGCATGGGATGGTGCTCCCAGACCGGCATCAACAATAACCGGAACATTTGCCTGTTCAATAATGATACCGATGAGGTCGCGGGTTCTCACTCCTCGATTGGTACCAATCGGGGCTCCCAGTGGCATGACCGTTGCGGTGCCGATTTCCTCAAGGTGTCTGGCCAGAACCGGATCAGCCGGCATATAGGGGAGAACCACAAAACCCTCTTTAACCAGGATTTCTGCAGCTTTGAGGGTCTCAATTGGATCTGGCAGCAGGTAGTATGGATCAGGGGTAACTTCAAGTTTGATCCAGGGTTCACAGCCTGCAGCACGAGCCAGGCGAGCCAGACGGACAGCTTCTTCTGCATCCCGGGCTCCGCTGGTATTTGGCAGCAATAAGTAACGGTCGGAATCGATATGTGACAACAGTGAATCTTCGGGGTTGTCAAGATCAACCCGGCGTAGCGCAACGGTGACAATTTCACAGGCGGAGTTTTCCATGGCTGCAACCATCGCCTGATTTGACGCAAATTTACCGGTGCCGACCAGTAGCCGGGAATTGAATTTTCGACCGGCAATAATCAATTGATCCATAGTATTATCCTGTAATTTGATCCGCAATTAACCACCACCGACGAATTGAACCAGTTCAATGGTGTCTCCCTGTTTGAGTTCTGTTTCATGATGTTCAGCTGGTGAAAGAATAGTGCGGTTTATTTCAACAATCACCCGTTCAGGGTTCAGGTTTAACCGCTGCAATAGCTCCAGAACAGTCAGTGGTTCCTGGTATTCATGTCTCTCCGCATTGATGATTAATTCCATAATTGTTTACTCTGCCGATCCATTTAACAGTAGCTGCAGCACCGCATTAGCCTGATGGTGTGCCGCAATGCCAACCCGAGGAGCCATCAATCCTCTCCCCGGTTCAGCTGCGCTGACACCATCTCCACAGAGATAGAACCGCTCTGATATTTTGGTGGTACGAATGGTGTTGGATGCTTCGTATCCAGCAATCCCTGATGCTGCTACCAGAAACTTATCTGGAAAGTTGCACAGAAAATAGTTTGTCAGCATCGCTTTCTGCTCTGCTGCATCAAACGCTTCTACCAGAATATCAACTTCGCCAAAAAATTCCGCAATGTTTTCTGGTACGACTTTCTGGTTGAAAATATTGACTTTGGTCCCCGGATTGATGCGTCTTAAGTTGTTTTGTAATGCAATAACTTTGGGCATGCCAATCTGATCAATGAAATATTGCTGTCGATTGAGATTGGATGGTTCGACAACATCAAAATCGACAATATTCAACTGTCCGATACCGACCCTTGCCAGGGCAATAGCGACATGAGACCCAAGCCCTCCGGCCCCGGCAATGCCGACACAGCCCCGTTTGATTTTTTCATGGACTCCCGGGGTATGCCTTGCCATCATCAGAACCTCTAGTTCTTCTGCCGAAGGTTGTTCCCCCCGCTGAATCATGACGACATGATCGCCGCTGTTTATTTCCTGATCTGCAGTTGCTGGATAACCATTGACAATTAATAGATCAGCATTCTCACTGTATTGCTTGCGCAGCGCAAATAAGCAGGTATATTTTTTGACCTCTATCGGGGTTTCATTTAGATATATCTGCATAGTTCACATCAAAATAAAAAAACCGCCAAAAGGCGGCTGCCGATAATTTCTATCGGTATTTAATTGCCGCTTCCCTACGCCGGTATCAACCGGATCAGGTTCCAAGGGTCGTTCCAGCCGATCTGGAACTCTCAGTAACCAAGACACCCCTAGCAGTCTGTCGGACTATCAATGGTCTGGCTGCAAATTCGTCTGTTTGGCCCATATTTCAGCTCCTTTTCGACCAATAGCTACGGCTATTACTCTCAAATGAGTCAAAATCTGATCTCAAACAACCAAATTTTCGCTACAGCCCAGATAGTTCGACAGGCTGCCAGCGTGTTGTCCATTGTTGTTGAAATTACCAGCCTGAGAAGACCAAAGTCAACCTGTAAGAGGGAAACGTTATTGTTTATGTTGATCTTTTTTCCCCCTTTGCATAGGATGCCGTCGCAAAGAGTCGTTTTGCTGCAAAGGGAAAATATCATGTCAATTTCAGAACGCTATCGGCAGATTCTGGAGCGTATTGATCAAGAATCGGATCACCTCTATGAGATTCTGCCTGAGAGTACCAATAAAGCCCTGAGATTGGTCGATATTGCTACGGAGGAATTACAGGATCTGGTTGACTCCGTGGGTGAAATTCCACAATTTCAACTGGAATCTAAACTTTCGCCCGTGCTGTTAGATGCTCACAGTTATCTTGATCGAGCCCGGGTGATGCTTGAGAAGGATGGCCATCAGCGAGCTGTCGATATTATCTGGGAGCTGGAGCAGGGGATTTATCGACTCTTGAATGACCTTTAAAATTTGCA
>JAGGWI010000170.1 GCA_021157505.1 Desulfuromusa sp.
CGCCTGCCGATGGTTGCCATGCAAGCGGACACCCTGGCAAAACTGCAGGTGGTGTTGCGTAGACATAAGTTGATATAAAAAAACGATTCACCACAGAGGCACTGAGAAAACCTTTTAGTATTATCCGTTTTTTTGTTAACTCGGTGCCTGAAGGATTAATGATATGAAAGTAGCAATTGTCGGTGCTGCCGGGCGCATGGGTGGTCGTTTAATTCAAGCGGTTCAGGAAGCGGATGAATTGGAATTAACCGGTGCGGTAGAGCGTCCCGGTCATCCACAGATTGGCACGGATGCTGGGTTGCTTGCGGCAGTCGGGGAACTGGGGGTTACGATCACTGATGATTTGGTGACAAGCATGGAAAATGCTGACGTTCTGATCGATTTTACCTTTCCCGAGGTGACCCTGAAAAACCTGGAAATATGTGCAAATTTGGGAAAAATGGTTGTCAGTGGATCCACCGGATTTACCCCTGATCAAAAAATCGAGGTGGAAAAATATGCGGAGAGGATTCCGGTTGTTCTTGCACCCAATATGAGTGTCGGAGTCAACGCCTGTTTCAAACTACTCAAAGAGGCCGCTAAGATCCTTGGTGATGATTTTGAAGTTGAAATCGTTGAACTCCACCACAATAAGAAAAAAGATTCACCTTCTGGAACCGCAGTTCGTATGGGTGAAGTTGTCGCAGAGACTTTGGGGCGCGATTATAACCAGGTGGCCAACTATCACCGTGAAGGGATGTGTGGCGAGCGAACGAGAGAAGAGATTGGCATGCAGACTGTTCGTGGTGGGGATATTGTCGGGGAACACACGGTCTATTTTATCGGCATGGGAGAGCGGATTGAAATCAGCCATCGTGCCATGAGTCGCGATATGTTTGCCCGTGGAGCAGTGCGGGCCTGTCACTGGTTACAGGGAAAACCTCCAGGACTTTTCGACATGCAGGATGTTCTGGGACTGAGCTGATGAATGCAACAATAATAAAATCTGCTGCAGGGTAGTTTGCCCTTTAGTTACTAGATAATCAAAAATTTGGAGAGTTTTATATGGCGCGTATCAACGATAATTATTTAAAGCTTCAAGCAGGCTATCTGTTCCCAGAGATCAGCCGCCGGGTCGATGAATTTGTCCAGGCCAACCCGGAGGCAAATGTGATCCGTCTTGGTATTGGCGATGTGATCAGGCCATTGGTTCCAGCAGTACTCAAAGCATTTCACCAGGGCATCGATGAGATGGCTGACAAAGCCACTTTTCATGGTTATGGTCCTGAGCAGGGCTATGATTGGCTCGCGCAAGTTATTATCGACAAGGCATACAAACCGCTTGGTGTCGATCTCAAAACCTCAGAAGTCTTTATTTCTGACGGATCTAAATGTGACAGCAGTAACATTCTGGATATCTTTGATCTTGGCAACAAAGTTGCTATTGGAGATCCAGTTTATCCGGTTTACAACGACACCAACGTGATGGTTGGTCGGAGCGGTCAAATCAATGAAGAGGGCTATTATGACGGACTGGTCTACATGCCCTGTACCGAAGAAAATGGCTTCAACCCATATTTTCCAAGCGAAAGGGTTGACATCATCTATCTCTGCTACCCTAACAATCCAACCGGAACCGTTGCTACTAAAGAGCAACTGAAGGACTGGGTTGATTATGCGATTGAAAATGATGCGGTCATTCTGTTCGATGCCGCCTATGAAGCTTTTATTACTGAAGCTGATATTCCCCATTCTATTTACGAAATTGAGGGGGCTAAACAATGTGCTATCGAGTTCCGCTCTTTTTCAAAAACCGCCGGGTTTACCGGGGTGCGCTGCGGATTGACCGTGGTTCCAGAAGAGCTGATGGGGTCGACTGAAACCGGTGGAAAATATAGTTTCAACAAGCTCTGGAATCGCCGCCAGTGTACCAAATTCAACGGAGTTTCCTATCCGGTTCAAAAAGCCGCTGCTGCCGTGTATAGTGATGAGGGGTGGACACAGGTTAAGGAAGTTATTGATTTTTATATGGAAAATGCCCAAATCATTCGTAAGGGATTGACTGCTGCAGGAATCGATTGCTTCGGTGGTATCAACGCTCCCTATATATGGCTGAAAACCCCAGAAGGGATGAGCAGTTGGGATTTCTTCGATAAACTCCTGAAGGAATGTCATGTCGTCGGCACCCCCGGTAGCGGGTTTGGCCCCAGTGGTGAAGGATATTTCCGTCTTTCGGCCTTCGGCGAACGTGATAATGTAGAAATCGCCGTTCAGCGGATCAAGGAGAAGTGGGGCAAGTAACAAACTCTCAAACAAGGTTGTTAAAAAAGCGTCCGTTGTGACGCTTTTTTGCATACTTACGCAAGGGAGAGTTTCTCAATTAACCAAATAAAAATTAAGATAAAACAACTTAATTATCAACCACAGAGGCACTGAGACACAGAGGAAATAAAAACCTCTTTAAGAGTTTAAAGTCTCAAATCTCAGATTTTCTCGTCCTCTCTGTGCCTCCGTGGTAAAAAATCTTATTTTGATTGTAAATTATACGCAATCAGGGAGAACAACATGAATATCGATTGGGCGTATCTGCGTAAAGGCTGAGCTTCATGTAAAAAAGCTCAGGAGTTTCTTGAGCAGGAACAGATAGTTATCGAAGAGATTCTGGATGCGCGCAAAAACAGGATTGAAGTTCAGCAGGCTTGGGATAGGATCAAAGGGGCAGAAAATATCAGCGTTGCCAAGGGGAAAAAGGTGGTCAATTTTTCCAGGGTTGCCGATGAAAAAGAAGATGTGCTAAAGCGGGTGATGGGTCCAAGCGGCAACCTGCGTGCACCGACATTACGGATCAAAAATCAGTTTGTTATCGGATTTAATCTGGAGATGTACGTAGAGCAGTTCAAATAAAGGTAACGATTTCAACTTAACCTGACAGGCAGTATCCGATTAAGTTGAAACTATTTCATTCTAACAAAGCGAGAGCCAAACGCCTGTTTCAGAAAATTTTGATAGAAAGCCTGATGCTCCGAGCCTCGGACATAGCCAATCTTGATCCGACCGATAACCAGGGGGGGAAGGTTGTCAGATTCTTTAAAGTCCAACAGCGCCTCAGTATCCAGGGCAATTGCTTCCCAGCTTATATCACCGCCACTTGCATTTTTTTCTGGATTATTCTCATTCAGCCAATCGACAAACTTGTCGATTAAATCAGTGTGAATATACGCTTGAAACCCGGTGACATCCGTTCGACAAAGCCCCATAAGGCTGTCGATCAACCTTTGTTCGATAAAGGCTCTGGAATCATGTTTAAAGGTATTGATGACTTTAACAATGATAAGCTTGACCTCCCCGTCTAGTCGCTCTGCCGCCCCCCTCATCCGCTCTACCGGGCACCTTCTCCCCCGGGGAGAAGGAACCATGAATTCATCTCTTCTTCACCCGGAATCCAGACTTCTCGAGTGCGGCAGCAAGATCAGTTTTGGTATTTTGTGATTGTACCTGTTTCGATTTTATAACCGGGCGCTGTTCTATTTTTCTGTCATTTCCTTGTGGTCTTACCTCCCCACTACGCATGGTCAAGGCGATCCGTTTTCGCTGCAGATCGACTTCCAGAACTCTGACCTGCACCGATTGCCCAACTTTGACCACCGTATTGGGATCTTTGATAAAGCGGTCGGCGAGCTGGCTGATGTGTACCAAACCGTCCTGATGGACACCGAGGTCGACAAATGCACCGAAGGCGGCAACATTGGTGACGATACCATTCAGGCTCATTCCCTCTTTGAGATCCTTGATCTCCATCACATCGTCACGGAAGCTGGTTGATACAAAGGTTTCACGCGGGTCACGCCCCGGTTTTTTCAGTTCACTGATGATGTCACGTAAAGTTGGCAGACCAACATCATCAGCAACATAGCGGTTGAGATTGATTGCATCCAGACGACCTTGATCGGCGACCAATTGTTGTAATTTGACTCCGACATCGGTGGCCATTTGCTGTACCAGTTGATAGCGTTCCGGGTGAACTGCGGTATTATCAAGGGGTTGTTCCGCATTGCGGATACGCAAAAAACCGGCCGCCTGTTCAAAAGCTTTTTTTCCAAAACGGGGAACTTTGAGTAATTGTTTCCGCTGTATAAAAGCCCCATTTTCATCCCGATAACAGACAATCGATTTAGCCAGTGATTCACTGATCCCCGCAACAAAAC
>JAGGWI010000205.1 GCA_021157505.1 Desulfuromusa sp.
CCCCTGGCCGGCACAATATGAACGAGCCAGAAACTGATAACTGATAACTGATAACTGATAACTGATAACTGATAACTGATAACTGATACAGGATTCTTTTTAATCTGGAGCAGGAGCACTACTGGGGATGTTTTTCCAACTGAATCAGCAAATTTTTAAGCTGTTCAATTTGTTCCGTTAGTTTCTGATTCAGTTTATTCTGCCGTTCCAGGTCGAGCAACTGTTGCTGCCCTGATTTACGCAGTTGTTCACTTTGCGCTTTGCACTGATCCAGTTCTTGTGAATAGAGAATGATAGTTTCTGCTCGGGCAGCCCAGAGGCTATCGGGGTAATCCAGTTTCAGTTTTTGTAAGCTGTCGACCCGTTGGCTTTCTTGAAATTCATCAAAAGCCAGATAAAAATCTTGCTGATCCTGCAATGCTGCCTGCTTTGGTTGTGGGTCAAAAACCGCACAACCGGTGAAGAGAAGGGACACAATTAAAAGAGAAAGAAGTTTCATGACAACTCTCACCCTTCCAGCCTATAATTGCTGCCTTCCTGAATTTTCAAATACTCCTTGACCCGCGCACACTCCTGACTGATTGCCAAGCGTGAAGGATAGTCGTAGCGAGTTGACGCAATCACAGCAATCGATATGGTCATCAGCGTAAAAGTACGGACGACCCCGTAACGATCTTCAGCAGCAAAAGACCCGACTTCCCGATCCTTAGCATTATAAAAAGACGGCACCAGCAGAGTAAACCCATCAATAATTTTCTGTGCCAGGAGTTCTCCTGAGTCAATACTGCTGAGTACGACATAATCATCACCGCCAATATGTCCAACCAAGTCATGCGGGCTACCGTACTCTCCGACAACCTCTTTAAGGAGTTGACCAACCCTCGCCAGGACATCACTGCCAGCCTTGTATCCATAACGATCGGCATAAACCTTGAAGTTATCCAGATCAATATAGAGGTGAGAAAATGGCTCCCTTTTACTGATTCGCATGTCAACTTCTCGATCAATTGCCAGATTACCCGGTAATAGAGTCAGTGGATTCATATCCAGATGCAACTGTTCCAACTCACTCAGCTTTTCTCCCATTCGCGCAAAATCACTGGCTAATTGTGCAAATTCGTCACTTCCAGAGATCTCAGGATAATGATCAAATCTTCCCGCAGATATTCTGTGGGTTGCCTTTTTAAGCTCTTTAACTGAACGGTGAATACTTAGAATAACTGCTATTGAAACGGGAGCCGAAAGGCAAATACCGAGCAAACTTAAAAAAGCAGTCATTTGAAAAGCATCACTGGTATGTTGCGATAACTTAGCAAGTCCAGTATTTATTTTCTGTTGTTGTTGTTGTCTGAACTCTGCCAGATAATTCAATAATTGCCCCCGGAGAGGAACCGTCTTTTCATTGGATAACTGCTGCGCTTGCGACCAGTCCTCCCAGGACAGTAACTCAGTCAGCTGGCTATTTACCTCCCGGTAGCTTTCAACTAATTTTATTAATTTTCTTAACTGATCCGAAAGGGGGGGACGGTTTAAAGCCAGAGCGTAGCGAACAAATTCATTGTTCCGGTTAAGTCTTAATTCACTCAGCGACGGGTCACGAAGTATGAGCAATTGTTTTTCAATATTTTCCTGAGCGAACAGATTCTGTTGCAGATCACGCACCAGCTCAAAAGTACGAAACTCAACATTGACTAAATTCTCAGTATCACTGGTCTGCTGATGCAATCGTGAGAGGGCAAAACCAATAGCAGAAAGACTGAAAAACACGACCACCAGATAACCGATAATCACTTTTTTAGTTACGGTTGAAAATAAGTTAAACATCCAACATGCAGCTCCATATATCAAGAAGTCACGAACAGGGTGCTGAAAAACGTTTTCGAGGGCTTGAGTGCAAGGCGAAAATTGTCGATAAAGCGCAGTTTACACCACGTAAATGAGAATTTTGAAGCCATTTCAACACAGTAATCGCAATGCAGATAGTTTTTCAATAGTCTGCTAAAGACTACTATAAACCCTCCCCACATGCAAAGTCACAGAAACGTTCTCAATTCCAAAAAAAAGCGCCCCTTAAAGGGCGCTTAAAAAACCAGAATAAAATCATCTACATCCCCAGGTAGGCCTTTCTCACATCATCATTAACCAACAGATTATCAGCTGAATCAACCAGAGAAATACGGCCGTTCTCCATAACGTAACCTCGATCAGCCAGCTTCAAAGCTTGATTGGCATTTTGCTCTACCAGGAAGATCGTTGTATTACTCTCTTTGTTGATCTGACGAATAATCTCAAAAATCTTTTTAATAATCAGCGGTGCCAACCCCAGGGACGGTTCGTCGAGCAACAAAACCCGAGGACGAGCCATCAGTGCACGAGAAATTGCCAGCATCTGCTGTTCACCTCCCGACAAGGTTCCACCAAGCTGGGTTCGACGTTTTTCGAGGATTGGAAACAGAGTCATAACATAGTTCATATCCTGCTGGATCAGGCGCTTATTCTTACGCAAGAAAGCACCCATTTCCAAATTTTCCTGAACTGTCAAATCGGGAAATATCCGTCTCCCTTCAGGAACCTGAACAATCCCTTTTTCAACAATTTTCTCGGCACCCAACCCTTTTATAGAATCACCATCCAGCAGAATATCACCACTACGTGGAGGAGTAATCCCACATATCGACATTAAGGTCGTCGTTTTACCTGCCCCATTGGCACCGATAAGAGCAACAATCTCACCCTCTGCTATCTCAATAGAAACATCTTTTAGAGCTTGGATATTACCGTAATAAGTCTGTATATTCTGGATCTTAAGCATAATAGTCTCGTTATTTTCATAAGGTTTCAGGAATCAGGTTCAAGGTTTAAACCTGAATCCTTGAACCTGATTCCTGCTATTCCGTTTCCTCGCCCAGATAGGCTTCAATAACCTTTGGATTATCCTTGATCTCCTGGGGACTTCCTTCAGCAATTTTTTTGCCATATTCCATAACAACAATAGGATTGGAAATATTCATGACCAGTTTCATATCATGCTCGATCAAAAGGATAGCGATACCTTCCTCCGCGCTGATTCTACAGATCAACTTCTCCAAATCGGACGTTTCCTGAGGATTCATCCCTGCAGCCGGTTCATCCAACAGCAACAGAAAGGGATCAGTTGCCATTGCCCGGGCAATTTCCAGACGTCGCTGTGCTCCATAGGGGAGATTTTTGGAAAATTCGTTAGCGTAATCGGCTAAACCAACTTTTTCAAGCAGCTGATAACTCGACTCAACAATCTGCTGTTCTTCATCACGAACCGACTTACTGCGTATGATCGCTTTAAAAATTCCCGCTTTCGTCCGGCAATGGCGACCAATCATGACATTTTCCAGAACCGTCATATCGGGAAACAGACGAATATTTTGAAAGGTCCGCGCCAGACCCATTTCAGTCACTTTATTTGGTTTTAAGCCGTTTAGTCTACGCGTTTTCAAACCCTTGGGGTGGAGCAATATATCACCTTTGGTCGGATTGTAAATCCCGGTGATACAATTGAAAAATGTAGTTTTCCCAGCACCATTTGGACCGATCAATGCGGCGATATCGCCTTCATAGACTTCCAAAGTCACACTGTCGACAGCCCGAAGACCGCCAAAATCCATCGTCAGCCCTTTAACTTCAAGTAGCTTATGTTTATTCTCAGCCATTATTGGTTTTTTCCTTCGAACCTTTATATTCGTACGTCTGCCGGAGATTACTGATAATCCCCTGGGGACGGAAAATCATCATCAATACCATTGCTGCTCCGAATGCCAGCATTCGGTATTCAGAGAAGGCACGCATATACTCGGGGAGTAATATCAGGAAAAATGCTCCGATAATAACTCCGAGGATTGAACCCATACCACCGAGAACAACAATCGATAGAATGATCGCCGATTCCATAAAAGTAAAGCTGGCGGGATTGATAAAAGTCGTTTTAGAGGCAAACAGAACCCCGACCATTCCAGCCCAAAACGCACCGAGTGCGTAGGCAGACAACTTGGTACGAGCGATATCGATACCCATAGCAACACAAGCCACCTCATCTTCACGCATGGCAATCCAGGCACGACCGATCCGGCTATTTCTTAGACGAGTCGTCACCAGAATAGTAAAAATCACCATCCCAATCATAATGTAATAGATATAAATGGTGGAATTCGCCAGATTCAGATCCATTCCAAAAAAACCGGGCTTATCAATATTGGCAATTCCACTCGGACCGAATGACAAGCTGTCCCAATTTTCCATGACAACCTTGAAGATCATCCCGAAACCCAAGGTCACTATTGCCAGGTAATCACCGCGCAAACGCAAGATCGGGAAACCGAGGACAACTCCAAAGAGACAACCAAGGATTCCACCAATCGGCAGCGAAATCCAGAAACCAAGATCAAAATGATGGTTCAGTAGCGCGTAAGAATAAGCACCAACACCAAAGAAAGCCACATAGCCAAGGTCCAGCAATCCGGCCAATCCAACAGTTATATTTAATCCGAGCCCCAAGACGACATAGATCAATGCAGAAATCATAATGGTACTCTGGTAGGTATCAAAAACCAGCGGGAAAACCAGCGCCGCTAGCAATATGAACCCCATAGCTTTGTAACGAAAGGACATATCCTCAAGCAACAGTTGGGTCTTACTGCGGATCTCTCCTCCTTCATCAGCAACTTGCTTTCTCATTTGTTGCCGCGCCAACATGTAACGCCAGAGATACGACAAAACAAAAGCACCAATCGCCACCCAGAGCATATTCATCCAGCGCCAGATCACCACCTGATTCATGGTGTTGACACGGACAACCATCAGCGGAAAGGTCAGAAAGACAAACCAGAGGGAAACCAAAATTGATTTTTTAAAGTTCTGTAGCATATCCGTCACCATTAAACCTTCTGCTTACGAACCTTACCGAGAATTCCGGCAGGCCGAAGGATCAGGATGAGAACCAGCAAACCAAAAGTAAAAACATCCTCATAGTCACTGGAGATATAACCGGCGGCAAAACTTTCCGCCCAACCAAGAACCAGACCACCGAGCACCGCCCCGGGAATAGAACCGATCCCCCCCAAAACCGCAGCAGTAAAAGCTTTAACCCCGGCCAGAAATCCGATGTAAAAATTGACTTGACCAATATAAGAAGCAACCAGCACCCCACCAATCGCAGCCAGAGCTGAACCGATAATAAAGGTCAGCGAAATAATTCGATCGACATTAACCCCGACCAGACGCGCCATATTCATATCCTGCTGGGTCGCGCGCATCGCTTTTCCAACCTTGGTCTTCTTGATCAACAGGGTCAGAAGAATCATGGTCACAACGGTTGTTATCAAGATGACCAACTCAGGAGAGCCAATAATATGGGCAACCGGTTCCATGAAATCAAAATCGGGGATCAGTCTGGGAAACGGTAAAAAGTCAGGAGTTTGTGCCAACAATACATAATTCTGCAAAAAGATGGACATCCCGATAGCACTGATCAGTGGTGACAACCGTGGAGCACCCCGTAACGGTCGATAGGCAACCTTCTCTAAAGTATAGCCGTAGGCGCAAGCATAGATGACCGCAATAATTCCAGCCAGGATCAGGATGGAAACCCCACTTAAACCGTAGATGGTACAGACACCGGCAACAATCAGCGCAACAAATGCACCGATCATGTAGATCTCCCCGTGGGCAAAGTTGATCAACTGTATGATGCCGTAGACCATGGTGTAGCCCAAGGCAATCAAAGCATAGATACTTCCCCGCGTTAATCCACCAAAGAAGAGTTGAAGAAAATATTCCATAAATAACGACCACCGTTGGGGGAAAAATCTATATTTTTCCAGTTTCAATAAAGTTTCAGGGGGCTGGTAAGAATACCAGCCCCCTGAAAGGGCTTCATAAAACAGCGCGAAAAATCAGAATAAACACTGTTTATTCATCTATGGTGCCTACTTGATTTCAGTAAATGCGCCATTCTCAACTTTGTAGACTGAGAAACCAACACCTTCAGCATCACCCTTGCTGTCGAACTTGATCTTACCGACCGGAGTATCAACATACTGGGTGCGCAGAACCTTTGTGACTGCATCATAGTCGGTGGAACCGGCTTTTTCGATAGCATTCAGCAGTGCGAGGGCAGCGGAATAACCTTCCTGGAAGAATGCACCCGGCTCAGCACCGTACTCAGCTTTAAACTCGGCTGTTGCAGCAGCATTGAGGGGGATACTGGAAAGATCTTGAGGACCAGTGACATAGGCACCATTTGCAGCATCGCCGGCAACTTTCAGGAAGCTATCATCCTTAACGCCATCATCAGAGATAAAAATAGTCTTGAGGCGCTTACGCTTCATCTGGGTAACCAACTTGGAAGCCTCTGGATGATAACCACCAAAAATCAGAGCTTCAGCACCATTTTTACGAACTTTTTGGACAATTGAGGAATAATCCATGGCACCCGGGGTAATCCCTTCGTACAAAACCACTTCCACTTTACCAGACTCATCCAGATATTTTTTGGCAAATTTGGCAAAACCTTTACCGTAGTCACCTTTGTCATGCAGAACAGCAACTTTCTTTAGACCAAGAACGTCGATGACAAAGTCAACAGCCATTTTTGCCTGCATGTCATCAGAAGCGATAGTACGGAAGAAGTTGGGATAATCACCACTTTGAGTCAATGCCGGATTGGTCGCCGAAGGTGACATGACTGGAATTTTGGCATCTTTGTAGATACCAAGAGCCGCCTTGGTAGCACCCGAACAGATATGGCCAAGAACAACATGGGCACCATCAGTGACCAACTTGGTTGCTGTATTGGTAGCAATCTCAGGTTTACACTGATCGTCCTGAATCAGCAGTTCAACTTGCTTACCAAGGACACCGCCGCTAGCATTGATCTTCTTGACAACAAGCTGTGCAGCCTTCATAGCAGGAATACCGTAGGGAGCCAGGTCACCACTGTGAGGACCCGCAACGCCAAGCTTAATGGTATCTGCAGCAAATCCGGTCGCTGTCATACTCAAGGCGAGAGCTAAGATTGAAATAAAAACTGTTATTCTTTTCATGTGTGTGCCTCCTGATAATTAAAAGATTGAGAGAGAAAACTATGGTCAATTGAACTGATAGGTATAAGTCAAAGAATAAAAGTGGTCAAGAATAAAGATCACATATAAAGAAACCAGGGGGCTTTCGGACTATACGGACCGAAGCGAAAATTTGGAGGTTTGAGACCAGATTTTAGCTCGTTTGAGATTAATAGCCGTAACTATTGGTCGAAAAGGAGCTGAAATATGGGCCAAACAGCCGGTTTTGCAGCCGGATCATGAATAGTCCGACAGCCTCCTGGCAAAATTATTCATTATTTTAGTTGTTTTCAGCCATAAACGGTTAAAAACAACTAAAAATTATCTATTGATCATTAAACTTATTTTTCATCTCTTCAATCATGATAAGAATTTTGGGCTGCCCGGCAACAAGTCTGGCCAGCTGCTGAAGATCAATATAGAATTTCTCCAGCTCTTCAGCTTTCAAATCAGCACCAACGACAAGAAATGCTTTTTCAACTTGAGTGACCCCGAATTTGCCAATATGATTTCCGGCAATAATTTTAAAAGTAGATAAGATACGCTGCCGCTTCTGCTCTTGATTCTGATTCTGCTTTTGCGAGCGCATAGCCGTTTCCTCACGTTTATGCCGCTCTTCCAGTAAAAGCTTACGCGTCCGCTGCCAAATGGGGCCCAAGTTAGCAGAACCCATCAGATCTGCCAATACAACTTCGTCGGCACTGCGAACTTCCAGTAAATCGAGCTTTGCCCCCGGCAAGCGAGCCACCGAAGTTGAAATATCAGCTGACGGCTCAAGCTCTGTTTTACCTTCATGAAAAAAACCAAGGGCGTAGCCTTGATCATAAAAAATCAGTGCAGTCTGGTCATCAGTATAAATCCGCAGGCAAACCGTGAGCCCGTCATCTTTGATTTGATCCAGCTGTGCACGCACATCAAAACAGCTCAAATCCTGATGTTTTTGCAGATAGCGCCCGTGCAGAAGGGCATGGACTCCCAATACCAGATCTTCCGATAGACGATAAATATTTAAGATAGCACCACCCAGAATAGAAATTTCAAAAATTTTGGCGATAGCATCATAAGCAATCAGACGATTGGATTCATCTTTATCAACAAAGATCGAGCTGATCAGTTGACCTTTTTGAAACAGAATGACTCCGGCACCCTGAGGTGCATCAAAATGGAGATAGCCAGTAAAAGTTCCAGCCCGTAACTTCCCCATAGCTTCGGGGAGATTGATTCGAGCCGGGTTAACTTTCTGTCTGACCGGGTTGCCACGTGGCAAAAAAATCATCACCAAAACTCCATCGTCATTATCTGACATTTATACTTTCAATGGTCTCGCACAAATCCAAGTAAACAGCCCTATCACGTCACCATTAATTCTGCAAACTTTCCCATTGTAGATACAGGTCGTCTAAATTTTTTTTCAACCTAACATGATCAGCACTGACTTGTCGCCACTGTTCCTGATCCTGATAGGTATCGGGTTCAGCCATTTTTTGTTCCAGTTTTCCAAATTGGTCCTCCAGAACTTCAATCTGACTCTCCACCTTAGACAATTCTTTCTGTTGTTTCTGCTCGCGACGTTGGCGATCTTTACGGCTATTGTGCGCCTGAATCCGATCTTTTTTTTCACCTGTAGGGTCGCTTTCTGATATCTTACAAAGATTCTGTTCAACCCGGTTAACACTGTGGCTTGAATCTCCAAGAGCTTGTTTTTTAAGCAAAAAATCATCATAATTGCCAGGATAGGATTCAACCTTGCCAGCACCAACTTCCAGAATACGAGTTGCCAACGCATCAACAAAATAGCGGTCATGTGACACAAAAACAATCGTTCCCTGGTATTTTTTCAGTGAATCGAGCAAAATTTGTTTGGATTGCAGATCAAGATGGTTGGTCGGTTCATCAAGCAGCAGGAGATTTGCTGGCCGCAGCAATAACTTTGCCAGCGCCAGACGATTACGCTCACCCCCGGAAAGAACTTTGACTTTTTTTTCAATATCATCACCAGAAAAAAGAAAAGCACCAAGAATATTGCGCAACCGTGGAACCATTAAGATCGGCGATTCAGCCATTATTTCAGTATAAACATCTCGTTCGGAATTCAACTCATCGGCCTGATTCTGAGCAAAATAGGCTTGCAGCAAATTATGACCTTCCAACCTCTCCCCGGCCACCGGAGCTTCAACTCCAGCCAAAAGACGCATCAATGTTGATTTGCCCGCTCCGTTTGGTCCAACCAATGCGACCCGCTCCCCCTGCTCCACCTGAACATCAATATGCTGTAATACTTTGAGGTCGCCATATTGCTGAGAGGCACGCTGTAAACTGATTGCAATTCGCCCCCCTTTTGGCGGTGAAGGGAACGTAAAGGCTATTTTTTTACGCTGCGGCGGTAGTGATATCCGTACAATTTTGTCCAACTGTTTAACCCGACTCTGCACCTGCGAGGCTTTATTGGCCTGATATCGAAACCGGCTGATAAACCCTTCTATTCGACTGATTTCTTCATCCTGCTGTTGCTTTGCCGCCGCCAGGGCTATAATTCTTTCATCTCTGGAGCGGATATAGCGACTATAATTACCGGGATAGGCGGTCAAGTGACCATTCCAGATTTCGACAATTCTCAACACGACCTTATCGAGAAAAAATCGATCATGGGAAACCAGCACGATTGCGTAAGGATAGTTCAGCAGATAATCTTCCAGCCAATCACGTGCGGGCAGATCCAGATGATTAGTCGGCTCATCCAGCAGCAGTAAGTTGGGTTTTTGCAGCAGCAATTTTGCCAGTGCAATCCGCATCTGCCAGCCCCCGGAAAACGTTTCACAGGGTTTTTCAAAGTCGTCAGCACTGAAACCGAGGCCATGAAGAACCCGACCAACTTCGGACTCCATCTGATAACCACCACGCTGTTCGAACAAATGTTGCAATTCGGCATAGCGCTCCAGTTCAGCAACATCCACGCCATCAGCAATATTTTTTTCCAGCTGTCGCAGCTCTAATTCCAGCTGTTGCAAATCTTCCAAAGCGCTCTGGGTTTCTGCAAATAAAGAACGCCCTTGGTGGACTAACCCCTCCTGCGGTAAATAACCGAAAGTGGTTCCTTTGGCAACCTGAAGAGTTCCGCCATCACTCTCAACCAGACCAGCCAAAAGTTTAAGAAGTGTCGATTTGCCGGCACCATTCTCACCACATAAACCGATTCGGTCCGTTGGACGGATGTGCCAGTCAATGGCAGAAAAAATCCTTCTGTCTGCAAAATATTTATCAATTTTCTTGAGCTGGATCATCCTGATATTCTCGCAAAATAACAACGTTGGCTCAGCAAAAGATACGACCAACTGTCTGGTGTAACTTACCAGAGTGGAAAGGTTACAGGCCCTGTCGCAACTCTAAAAGAGAGTCACAGTGCCAAAGATCGCACTTTTCTGTAACTCCATCACCTCCCTGGCAACCTCAAGATTGTCAAAAAAAGGAGCTGATTTTATATCATAACAACGCGACAATCAAAAGAACCGATAAAAAAAGA
>JAGGWI010000111.1 GCA_021157505.1 Desulfuromusa sp.
GAATCGACGATAGTATGTTCAGATTCTGGATTTCGATGCAGCAAAAATGAAGCACTCGGCATGGAAGGAAAGCCTTCTTCGATACTCAGTTCCCGTATTCCCGGCGGGATTATGCTCCGACTGATAGCGGAAACGGCCAGACCGGCGCTGACCGCAGCTTTCAGCCCCATAAGGGTGGCACTGGTATAAGCGATCCGATAGTCGATTCCAGCCATTTCCAGCGCCTTGATTGCCCATCTGCGGCTATAACACTCATCTGGAAAAAGGCCCAATGGCAGCGGCGTTTCCTCATGCTGTAAATGTTGTTCCGAGGTAACCCAGACCATCGGATCACTTTGTAACAGCAGGGTATTTTCAACCTCCGAAGTCGGCGAAGTTGTAATCGCCAGGTCAAGCTCAAGACGCTGCATCCGTTTAATCAGTTGCTGACTTGGTTCGCAGGTCACTTCTACCTGGACATGCGGGCAATTTCTGGAAAAACCGGCTAGTATCTCCGGCAGAAAGCGGGTCACGTAATCGTCCGGCAGGCCGATACTGACCCAACCGGAAAGTTCCGGTCGTTTCAGCATGGAGACCGCTTCCTCATTCAGCTTTATAATCCTTCGCGCATAACCAAGCAAGGTCAGTCCGTCAGCCGTCAATTTTAAATTACGACTGTCCCGTATAAAAAGGGGCTTGTCGATCAACTCTTCCAGTCGCTTGATCTGCATGCTGATCGCTGACTGGGTTCGGTTGACCTGTTTGGCCGCCAAGCTGAAGTTGCCGCTGTCGGTGATGGCAATAAAGGTACGTAACAGTTCTGTCGGCAGATTGGTTATCATCTTTTCCTCGCAGTCAACTATCTATCAATAATATTGATTTCAAGTATAAAAACAATTCGTTTGATTGATCAAGTGTTTTGATTCATAGTTCCACCCGGTAAAATCAATTTACTGCTTCAAGAAAGGAGCATGGACATGGCAACATTAATGAGACAGTCTCATCCTCAACATTGGGGACATTCATCATACAATTTTTTGCAGCATTTGGGGAACTTCCTGCTGAGTATAGGTAAACGGATGAAACGTTATTCTCAGTTAGCCGAGCAACGACGGCAACTACTGGAAATGGACGCTCATCAGCTGAAAGATATCGGTATCAGCCGCACCGAAGCTGTACGGGCTGCAAGAGGACACTGATTCTAGAGCCCGGATTACAAGAACCGACTACGAAAGCGCCAGATCGAATAAAAGGGGTCAAGCCTGCAACAGACTTGACCCCTCTTTCTGTTTTGGGGTGAATTCAAATTGCAAGTGTACTGATGTCTTGAAAAGTAAGTAATTACCCTAATATTTCAAGATCTGACCATTACTTTATACCTTTAGACAACTCGCCGGCCAACCGATAAAAACGCCAAAAGCCAAAACGTGTTAAGCTAACAGCCTATCGGATTATCAATGAACTGGCTGCAAATTCGAGTCGAATCATCAACCTCACTGCGGAAGGATTGGAGTAAAATCATGGGCAAAGGCATGGACAGCAAGAAGTCGGTCAAAAAAGAACCGGCCAAAAGCATGAAGGAAAAAAAAGCAGATAAAAAGGCGAAAAAGGCAGAAAAGAAGTAGTCAGCCGGACTTGTTGGTGTTCGCCGGCCGCCCCTGAATCCATAAGTTTTGGGGGGGCACACTTAATCTGTAGAGCAGGGAATATCTTGGCACAAGTGGAGGCGCACTTATTTCTGCGTCCCGTAACTGGTGATTTAACAGGGTGTTGAAAAACGTTTTCGAGGGCTTGAGTGCAAGGCGAAAATTATCGAAAAAGCGCAGTTTATACCCAGTAAATGAGCATTTTGAGACAATTTTCAACGCAGCAATCGCAACGCAGATAGTTTTTCAACAGCCTGTCAAATCTCACACCTCCATTTCAGAACGGGCTTTAGAGATAATTTTGATGGAAAAAGCTGCGTAATTCTAAGCTGTTAGGTTTGTTGTAGCATCGATCAGGAAGCCTTTTTTCTCGATCTGACCTCAAAATCAGTCGAAGATGATATCAACATTGTATTGACCAGGGTGTCTGTGTTAGGGTCGCTCATCTTATAAAGTTTGTGCAGAGATAATTTGTTGGACGAGATTTAAAGTAAATCAGTCACGAATATGCCACGCAAACCTCTTACGGTTGCGTGGTATTTTATTTTTACGTAGATATTGTTTGCACAACAAAAAACGTTCCCACAGGGGAACATGGAGTTTAAAATGGCTGAAGGTACTGTTAAGTGGTTCAACGATGCAAAAGGTTTTGGTTTTATCGAGCAGGAGAGTGGCGATGATGTGTTCGTTCATCATTCCGAAATCCAGGGCGAGGGCTTTAAATCTCTGGCCGAGGGAGATCGTGTGACTTTTGATGTCACCCAGGGCCAAAAAGGGCCCCAAGCATCTAATGTTCAAAAACAATAGAAAAAGTTACAACCGCTGACATCCTCAAGAGCCCTACGGTTAATCCGTGGGGCTCTTTTGATTTAAGCTCAATGGTTCAATCATAACAAAGAAGGTATTGAGGCGTGGTTACCTCTGCAGGTCTGGATGTCGACGCCGACTTCTAAAAAGAAGGACCGGCCATGTTCGCTCCAGATATCGTTATTTTTAATCAGGTTACTCATTACCTGGTGGAGTACCCAAAGAATAAATGTGACGTGCGAAAACTGGTCGTTGCCAGCGGAACCTGTAATGACGTTCCGTTTGAGGCAACAGCAATAAACGATCCAGATTTTTCCACTAAACTGGATCTGTTTCGTGGCGATGGCGGGCGATTTTCAAAGCTGGAATTTCAATCGGTTCAAAGAAAGATCAAGATGGCAGAACCGATGGAAACATTTGATCGGCGAGGTGATCTTGACGCTAAGGGATATGAGTTCTTTTATGGCCAGATGTGTAAAAAGTATTTTGGCGAGAAGGTCTACCTGAGGGTTACGTTTAACCGTAAAGACGAAGCGAAGAACCTTGGGGCCGAATGGGACAGTGCGGTAAAAAAGTGGTTTTGCTTCTCCTTTTCTCCAAATCTTCGACGGATAGAGGAATACTTCTATCGGGACGAATCCTAACTACAACAAAAATAAAGGGGCCTCTTTTTGACCTTTAACAGGGTGTTGAAAAACATTTTTGAGGTCGCGATCGAAAAAGCGCAGTTTACACCCTGTAAATGGGCCGAACAAAAGGATTTGCAGCCAGTTCATGGATAGTCCAATAGCCTCCTAGTTGAATTCAGAACGACTAACGAATTAATGTAGACCATCACCGTTGCAGAGTCAGTTAGCCCTTTATTTTATTCAGAGCGGTGATGCCACTCATGCTATCTTAAGAATTTCTTGAGGAAAAACCATTATTGTTGCATTGTGATGTGACTCACAATTAGTTAGGAAGGTAGATACATGTACAAACTACACCAAGCAGGGCTGGCCGGCATACTTGCTTGCGCTCTGTTACTTACGTTTTCCGGCGATATCCTGGCCTTCGGTTCAAAAGGTAGAGTGGAACCGATCTTTGCACGCTATGCACGTACTTATGCCTCCCCCACCCTGGATATCAAGGTTGAATACTTTCACGACAAACCGATGGAAGAGATGGATGGGTTTAATGGTTATACAGCGACCCTGGATTTCACCTTCCCTATCAACGATATAGAGCAAATTCAGTTACTGCTACCGTTGTACACTAATGGCAAGGGTGATTATAAAAAGCCGGGTGACCCATTGGATGGTCGTTCGCTCGATGTCAAGGGCAAGAGCGGAGTCCGTGACTTTGCATCCCTGATTTATGAACGCCAGATTCCCTGGCTGGAAAACATGTTGGGTGTCAATATCGCCTGGCTGGCGGGTTATGGAGAACGGTTGTATACCCTGGATGCAAAGCACAACGGGGACCTGGTCGACAAATTTAACCACAAAGGTCATAACTTCCAGGTTGGTTTAAAGGTGGACGCTGATATCCACGACGACGAGATAACATTATTCGGTAATCTGCGTTACGTGATGTTCAGGGATACCGATGACATCAACCTCACCGATGATGATATCGACTTTGAGGTGCTTTATGCAACTGGCGCGGTCATGTTCAATACTTATGGTCACATGACCCCGGTACTGGAAGCATTGCTTGAACATGATTTCAGGAGTTTCGCCTCCTTCAGCCTGTCGCCCGAAATAATCTACACACTCTCAGACGGACTGGACGTCAAGTTCGGCGCACCCTTTAAACTTACGAGTGATGGTCAGGATTACGCAGCTGAACTTGAGCTGACATGCCGGTTCTAATCATTCGTTCCGACGGTTGGAGCCAAAGTAATGATCAGGACGTCACATTGCATTGACTCGGGGGAACGTGCAGGGACTGGCCTGTCAAAAATCGATGAGTTTTGAGTAGTTTTAAGGGGTTGAGATGTTTTCCTCATCGGTTTTTTGGCATGAGGCAGAAGAGAGATCGGGTCAATTTGAGGCCGCATGTTCGCTGGGATGGGCTTTTATGGCCAGATCACGGCAACTCGTCAAAAGCAAATTCCTGTCACTAATAAGCCAGATACGTCATCACCATTTCAACGTCAGTTTCACACCGCCGCCTTTGGCTTTGCTGTCTATCCAAGGGTTGAGCTGCACCTTATCATTGATGGGATCGGTAAAATACCAGCCGCTGACGGTACCGATGAGTGCCCCGGCAAGTACATCATGAAAATAATGTTTTTTTGCAGCTATGCGTGTACCACCAACGAAGACTGCCATGGTATAAGCAGGCACACCCGTTTGCCAGCCGTAACGACGATACAGGGTGGTCGCCGAAGCGAATGCATTGGTCGTATGACCAGAAGGAAAACTTCTATGATCGCTGTTATCCGGGCGCTCTTCATCCACGACTTCTTTAAGAACGGCAGTCACCCCGTAAGCCACTCCGATACTATATGCTGACTGCTTTACCCCATCCCAGTCATCACGATACGCCGGCAACCCCAGCGCAGTAGCCGTCAGAGAATAAACTCCTATCGTGCCAATGAGATCCCAATCATCTTTATTGTCAGCATAAACTGAAGAGCCTACAGTACTGATTAAAAAAACTATTATAATTGAATAAAGTGATTTCACCTCAGTGCAATACCCGTGATAATTGCTTATAACCAAACTCGGCCATAATATTCGCCACTGCGGCATTCGCCTCGCTTACCACCTGTTCCAGTGGCTGAGCGGTATCGACATCAACAATCGGTGCCCCCTGAAACGTCAGTTTCGGCACGATCGCAATTTTTTTCATCAGCAACTCACGAACGTGATCAGGCTTACGCTCCATCGCGGTATCAATATCAACATTAAGGCGAATAACCATATCCGGTTTATAACTGGTCATCCACTCAAACGCTGCATGTTCACGCCGCGCCAGCCAGCGCACGATAAAATTGCCCTGCGCAGCCACCAGCAGTTCCGGGCCATCAAAAGATTTGGGGTAGTCCAACTGAGGAAAACGATCGGTAATAATAATATTGCCCTGCTCACGTAACGCCAGCATCCGGCGAAAGCGCCGCACACGTCGTATGGTGAACGCATACATCACCAGTGCGGGGAAAATTCCAGGCGTCTTATTTTTAGCATGTGACTTGTTAACCGTCTTAACTTTGCGGCTGATCAACCACTCAAACAAGCCTCCGATCAATGGCAAGGCGGCAAGCGCTCGACCTACATTGCCAGCCTGTTTTCCCAGATGCGTTAATGCAGCCGGGCCGTACTTACTGGCATAAACCAAAACCTGTTCACTGACTGTCGATTTGCCGGAACCATCACAACCGATAATGGCGATCATCGGTGGATGGTCAGAATGTTTAACAGACATCAGAAAGTACTCTCAACTTAAGTTAAATCGACATTAAGACGTTGAATGACTATAACCACGCTCGGTTAACAAGGTTGTCAGGGCTACTGTTGCCTCTTCCACCACTTTTTCCAATGGCTGGCTGGTATCGATATCGACAATAGGTGCACCCTGATAAGTTAGTTTCGGCATGATATCGATTTTTCTACTCAGCGACTCACGATTATGATCCGACTTTCGCTTCATCGCGGTATCGATATCGACATTAAGCCGGATAACCAGGTCTGGTATATGGCTGGTCATCCACTCAAAACTGGCATGTTCACGACGTGCCAACCAACTCACCACAAAACCACCGCCTTGCTTGACGTTCAGCTGAGGACCATCAAAAGCTCGAAGCTCCAGCTGTGGAAAACGGTCAGTAATGACAATCATCCCTTTCCCCCGCAGTGCCAGCATACGACGAAACCGGCGCACACGCCGTACGGTGAATATATATTTTGCCAACGAAGGTAAAAAAGATGGGTTTTTATCTTTTTCACGACGGCTATGCGTCTTCACAGACTGTTTACCGAACAAACTTTCGATCAACCCACCGAATACAGGCAGAGAAAAAAGCGCACGGCTAAAATTGCCAGACTGCTTTCCCACATGGACTAATACTGACGGGGCGAATTCTTCTGCACAGGTCAGTACCTGCTCACCTACTGTTGATTTGCCGGAACCATCACAACCGACAATCGCAATCATCGGTGAGTATTGAGATGTATTTTTTGTCATCATTTAATGTCCTTGAAATAACCGAAACGACGATACTTTTTAAACAGCCACTCACCACCATGAGTAAACTTTTGTTGATACATGTATCGTATTCCCCGCAATAATTTCTATAAAATAAAGATAATCAGCAAATCTTGGGGGATTTATATTGCGTTCTTACTGTGAACACATCAACCTAGTATTGTAACATACCACCTGACTCTAAAAGAATGATAAAAATCATGTTTTCGGGCACGGCTAGTCAGGTATCAGCTCTTTCATATTAATAACTGTCTTTTCCTGTGGTTTTTGAATATGCATCGACAATTGTAACTAACCGTGTACGAATATCGTCAGGTAGTTGAAAAGTATCATCAAAATAATAACTGGATTGTTGAAATTTTTTAATAATTAATTCATCGTGCAACGAACCCATCATGCCATTAACAGTACTGAGAAATTGAGAAACTTGCTCGTGGTAACTACTTGGAAAGAGAGTTTTAAGGTTATCAAAAAGGGCGACTTGCATACTGATTACTTTACGCATTTCGTGAAAGTCTTTACCGTTGACCTCCTTCGCTACAAGATGCAATTTAATAAAATCCATTTCACTATTAATGTAGTTTTTAAATGATTCATTTGAGCACGGTTTAAATTGATTAATCTCCCAGCGAACTACAGTAAAAAAAGGCACCGTAGTCTTAACCTTTAATTTCCGTACTTTTTTAAACTCTTTAAGTTTTTCTGTCGAAGAAACTGGGCGCTTATGCTTTAAAGAGTCTTGTAACTTACCCATTCGGCGTGTTAAATCATATAATGATGCTGGGCAATGATGATTCTCATCACAGGCAAGATATGCAAAACGCAAATGTTTAAATCTGGCGCGCATATGCTTATAGGCTAACTTTTCGTCATCGCTCAAACGTTGATCGTGAATAATTTTATCAAAAGTATTATACAAATGTGATCGATTAACACCCTGCTTCCAAAGTTGCCGACAGATTTTATAACATTGACTAATTTGGTGCTGCGTATAGTTAAGGTGAAAGTTTTCAGGAAATGTTGCATCGAAATAAATGTCATCATGAACAAGTACTGCCTGAAAAAGTAAATCACATTGTTTTTTAGAGAATTTTTGTTTCACTTGACATCTTTATTGGATTTAGATTTTTTAACGTTATTTTAGAGCTAATCGTTTAGATATTTTCATGGCGTTCAGTGCTGCTATTTACATTGAATGCCTACGGAAGACTATCATAAACTACCTGGCTTATACAATGAACCCACGTTTCTAAATTATGACACACTCATCCGAATCACCAAACCAATTAACATCACAACGCCTCGACCATGTTATTGCTGTTACTGGCTGTGATGGCTGCGGCAAATCAACGCTAACCGCTGATCTATATGCTTATTTACGCGACCAAGGTGACATCGAATTACTCTATCTCGGCCAATCTTCGGGTAATATTGGACGCTGGATCAAAGGACTACCTCTGCTCGGCTCCCTGCTCGGCTCTTTTCTTGATAACAAAGCAAAAAAGAGCCACAGTGACAAGCAGTCAGGCCATGATCTGGCTACGATCATTGTTGTCTACCTGCTTTCATGCTGGCGTGCGCACAAATTTCGCCGGCTGCTGGCGATGAATCGTCGTGGTGCCATCGTCATCACAGATCGCTATCCTCAGGCAGAAGTCCCCAGCTTCTACTTCGACGGTCCCGGTCTGGGTTCAAAAAAGATCGATAGCTGGTTGGGCCGGATACTTACCGCCCACGAACAAAAACTTTACGAGTGGATGGCAAGCCATGTGCCCGCGC
>JAGGWI010000150.1 GCA_021157505.1 Desulfuromusa sp.
GCCATTCTCTGTCGCAACAAAACTTACTTTGAATCTTTGTTTATAGATGGAGGGATAGATCATGCCAACGGTGAAAAATCGATGTTGGATGATTTATGTGGATCGATTCCTGACAGTGCCGATTTTCCTGAATTGAAAGCTGGTTTACGGAATTATAAATCGACACAGATTTTAAGGATTGGCAGCCGTGATCTCTTCGGTCTAGCCTCCCTTGTTGAAGTGATGGCAGAACTTTCTGGATTGGCAGCAGCATGTTTACAGCGTGCCTATGACCTCTGTAGTTTGCAGTTACAGAAAGAATATGGACAACCGCTGCAGGATGATGAAGAGGATGAATCCAAAATCGCGACAATGACCATCCTTGGAATGGGAAAGTTGGGTGGTCGTGAGCTGAATTTTTCTTCCGACATCGATCTGATCTATTGCTATTCATCCACTCGCGGAGAAACTTCTGGTGGCAGCCGGAATGAAAAGATCAGCCTCCATCGCTACTTTGTCAAACTGGCAGAGTTAATTACCCGGGCTCTGCATCAGGTGACAGAAGATGGTTTTGTTTTCCGAGTTGATACCGGATTACGCCCCGATGGCAATAATGGTGATCTGGCTGTCTCTATCGATGGTGCCGAGGTTTATTATGAATCGTGGGGGCAGAGCTGGGAGCGGGCAGCATTGATTAAGGCTCGCCCGGTGGCCGGTGATATTGCTTTGGGGGAAGAATTGCTACATCGGCTCAAGCCGTTTATCTATCGGCGTTATCTCGATTTTGGCATGGTCGAGGATATCAAGCTGATGAAGCAGAAAATTAACACCAGTCTCAGTCGTAAAGAGGAAGGGGAGCGTAATCTCAAGTTGGGGCGAGGGGGAATTCGTGAAATCGAATTTTTCATTCAGACACTACAGCTGGTGAATGCTGGAACCCGGCCGCAGTTACAGCAGCGCAATTCTCTACAGATGCTGCGGTTGTTGCTGGGGGAGGATTTGATCACGCGGGAGGATCAGCAGTCGCTTAGTAGCGCTTATCAATTTTTAAGAATAGTTGAGCACCGGATTCAAGTTGTGCAGGAGCAGCAGACCCATTCTTTACCACAGAATCAGCGTGATCTTGAGGTTCTCGCCCGGCGGAGTGGTTTTGTCAGTTATGATGAGTTCTCCTTTGAATTAGAGCGGCACCGTGGAGAGGTGAGTCATATTTTCAAAGATCTGTTCTACTCTGCAGAGGAGGAACGGGAGGTTCGCCCCGAAGCGAATTTTATCTTCGATCCTGAGTCCGATCCCGATCTGGTCAAAGATCTGCTTGAAGAAAAAGGTTTCACCAATCCCGATGCAGCTTATGACAGTTTATTACTGTTGCGTAGTGGTGGCCCGAACCAACGTTTAACCCGGCGTGGTCACCGCTGTCTGGAAAAGCTGGCGCCATTGTTAATCGCAGAATTGCTCGGTTCACCAAACCCTGATCAGGCACTGAATAATCTGGAAGCTTTTTTGCGGAGTATTCGGGCGAGTCATTCTTTTTTCTCCCTGCTGGTTGAAAATCCGGCCATTGTCAAGTTGTTGATTTCCCTGTTTGGTTCCAGTCAATTACTCTCACGGATTTTTATTCAGAGACCGGAACTTCTGGATACCATGGTTTCACGCTCTTATGCTGTTGCCACCAAGGATCGTCACCAACTGCAAGCGGATCTGACCGAACAAATGGCCTTGGCAGACGATTATGAATTGCAGCTGGACAGCTTGCGCCGTTTCCGTAATGAGGAGTTTCTGCGGGTTGCTCTGAATGATCTGCATGGTCACATGCAACAGGGAGAGGGGGCAAAGCAGCTTTCCTGGCTGGCTGAGGTGTGTCTGGAACAGGCGTGTAAAATGGCGCAGCAGGAACTGGCTGGTCGGTTCGGAGCCCCTTTTTCAGTCAGTACTGAGGGGCAAGAGCAGCAGACGGCTTTTGCTATCATCGGCATGGGAAAATTAGGTGGACTTGAATTGAACTATCACTCAGACTTGGACATCATTTTTATCTACGCACAGGAAGGGGAGACCCGGTCGGTTGCAGCCACTGATCCTGGGCGGTTTCGGCAGATCAGTAACCATGAATATTTTGCCAAGTTAGCGCAACGGATCATCACGGTGATCACTCTGGCGACCCGTGAAGGGACGGTTTACGAAATTGATACCCGATTGCGACCATCGGGGAATCAGGGTTCGTTAGTGACCAGTCTGGCTGCATTTAAACGCTATCATCATGAATCGGCACAGCCCTGGGAGCGGCAGGCCATGACCAAGGCCCGGGCGGTGTGCGGTCCGGTTGAATTCACTGAACAGCTCCAGCAGGCTATTTCCGAGCTGGCTTTTGAACGTCCGTTACCAGAGAATTTGCAGACAGAAATTTACCGTTTGCGGAAGAGGATGGAAGAGGAAAATGGCCAGGAAGGGGATGATCGCTTCAATATCAAGACCGGGCGCGGGGGGATGGTCGATGTAGAATTCATCACTCAATACCTGCAACTGTTGCAGGCTGGCAGGCTGGAACCACTCCGCATACAAAATACTGTTGATTTACTTAACTCTATGGCGGAAAATCATATCCTGGTACAGGATGATGCTGATCTTTTGATCAGTGGGTATAAATTTCTACGGCGGTTGGAAAATAAATTGAGACTTTTGTATGATCAATCGATTAATGAGCTTTCTGCTCACAACCGGGGTTTTGAAAAAGCTGCCCGGAGTCTTGGTTACTCTGGCACAGGGCTCCATCAAGAACACGAATTTCTCAAGGAATACCAGTCGGTCACTGAAGGAATCCGAGAGCTTTTCGAAAAATATCTTAAACCTCAAGCGGTTCTGTCAGGAGAAAGCTTGTCATGAGTAAAAAGATTTTGATTATCGATGATGATCGTGAGCTTCGCGATTTTT
This sequence comes from Desulfuromusa sp., assembly GCA_021157505.1. Lineage (GTDB taxonomy): Bacteria > Desulfobacterota > Desulfuromonadia > Desulfuromonadales > Geopsychrobacteraceae > Desulfuromusa. The sequence goes on from JAGGWI010000150.1 coordinate 2,908, forward strand.
TACAACAGGCCCTTGCGGCAGCGGGGTTTCAAGTTCAAACTGCTGATCGTGGTGCAATTGGCTTACGGATGCTGCTGACAGAAGAGTTTCACCTGGCTTTGATCGATATCAATATGCCGGAAATTTCCGGCCCGAATATCTGCCGGGCACTGCGTCAACATGATAGTAGCCATAATATTCCAGTGGTGATGATTACCGCAACATTTCACAGCCCGGAACAGATGGTTGCCGCAAAAAACGATTACGGGGCTGACGATTTTTTACTTAAACCCTTCACCGGGGAAGATCTGCAGAATTTACTGAAGCGGGTTTTCTTGCAAGATAAAAACTTGAAAGATAATATCTCAGAAGTTCAGCCTCTTTTTGATTACACCATTCCACAACAATTGCAGCAGCTTTACCGGGAAAAAGCGACCGGTTTATTACACTTAACCAAAGGGGCAGCAAAAAAAATCATCTATATAAAAGATGGTTATCCAATTTTTACCCGGTCCAATGTTCTCAGTGAATGCCTTGGTCGAATGTTGGTTGCAGAGGGGGTTATGACTCAGGTTGATTGCGATCAATCGGTTGAACTAAGTAAGGAATCAGGACGGTTACAGGGGACGGTTCTGATGGAGCAGGGTGTTCTGACTCCAGAGGATTTGCAATCAGCGTTGGTTCGGCAGGTAACCGACAAACTTCTTTCAACCTTTGCCTGGCGCAGTGGGACCTATCAGTTTGTCCCCGCCAAGGAATTTAAACAGCACGTTACCAGAATTAAATTGACGCCTGCTGCTTTAATTATGCAGGGGATCAACCGTTACTGGACTCCAAAGCAATTGGATGATTTTCTCTATCCTTTCAACGATGATTATTTGAAGCAGGCGAGTAATCCTCAATATCGTTTTCAGGATATAAAATTAGGCAAGCGCGGCGAAGCAATCTTTAAAAGCTGTTTGGGGGTGAAAACTCTCGGTCAGCTTCTGCTACATCATCCGTTGGCCCGGCGTGAGATGCAGAAGGTCTTCGCTGCTCTGATAGTTTCTGAAATGCTGGAACGCACGGCAACTCCCGACCCGATTACAACGGAAGATATCTCCGGAGAGGCTGAGGTTGAAATCATTGATGAGAAGCTGCGACACAAAATTCTCAATGACTATCAACGTATTATGGCTTGTGATTACTTTGAAGCATTGGGACTGAGCCGACAGTTTGGTCCCGGAGAAGTGCGCAAATCTTACTATCGACTGGCTAAGGAGTATCATCCGGATCGGTTCCTCGATAGTGGTCTTTCGAGGGAGATGAGTCATAAAATTAATGAGATGTTTCAGTATCTTACGCAAGCATATACGGTTCTCAGTGATACCGATTCATGTGCTGGATATCTGGATGAGTTGGTTAATGGACCGAAAAAATCAATAGATATTAATCAGGTGATTGAGGCTGAAACTGCCTATCAACAGGGACGGGCTTTTCTGAAAATCCAGCGTTTTGGTGCTGCAGCTAAATCACTGCAAAGAGCTATCGAACTGAGTCCGGAAGAGTCTGAATATATGACTTTTTTTGCCTGGGCGTTATTTAAGTCGGCTCCTGGAAAACCCGCTATTCAAAATCAGGCGGTGGAAGTGCTGTTGGCATCTCGAGAGATCAATCCTGGCTTCGATCTGACCCATCTCTACCTTGCCCAGATTTATCAGTCTCTGGAGAAAGAACGGCAAGCAGAGAAATCTTTCGAAATGGCGGTTCAGGCCAACCCCGGTTGTACTGAAGCGTTGCGTGAATTGCGTTTGATCAACCTGCGCCGTGAGAAGGGTCCCCAGTCAAAGGGTCTGTTCAATAAATTTATGAAAAAGAAAGACTAACCTCTCAGGCCCCACAGCAAATGTCAGTTTTTGGCTAATTGGGGTCGCTCTCTTGGCTTGCTGGTGATATCTGTGGTTGATCATAACGATTAAATTTATTGAAATGAATAATTTCGGCAAGCTCTCTTCCGTATTCAGCACCTTTTTCTGAATAGTGATCCAGTTTTTTCACCAGTTGATACGGGTCATCTGTTTCCATTTTGAGTTCCCGGAACTCCTTATAGGCTGAACCTCTGGCCAGGGTTCTGTAGTAATCCCGGATAGAATCTTCAATCGAGCTATATTTTTTTATCCAGATGGTTTTATCTCCACGCTTTTCTCCTGCCGGAATCCTCGGTTCATCAGCGCTGAATGACCAGACCCCGAAGACATTGTTGGCTTCCTTAAAAAAACGTGAGGTTGCCCAGGAACTTTCCATTGCTGCTTGGGCGATGGCAATACTCTGTGGGTGTGGTTTAAGAGCCATCAGAAGCTCTCTATTGTCGCTTGCCCGGTATTCTTCTTTTAATGCCGAAAGCTGACCGTCGTCGGGATCTTTTTGAATTAATTCTGTTATATCAAGGTATTGTTGCAGCAAGTCGGTATAGACCATATTGACAGGGGAGATGATGATCGCTGTGAATCTGGCTTTTTTTTCTGGCACACTGACTCTTGGAATAGTGA
>JAGGWI010000129.1 GCA_021157505.1 Desulfuromusa sp.
AGATATGGGCTTTATCGCTGAGAATATGGCGGCATCGATCAAGATCGATACTTTCAGTTTTCAGAAATATGGAACGATTGACGGCAAGGTTATCCAGGTTTCCAAAGACAGTATTGAGGATGAACACTTGGGGCTCATCTATGAAGTATATATCGCGCCGGAAAAAAACACTCTGCTTGTTGACGGTATAGAAGCACCGATCTCGGCAGGTATGAGTGTCACCGCTGAAGTTAAAGTCGGCAAACGCCGGATTATTGAATTCTTTATCTATCCGCTGATCAAATATCTGGATGAAGGGATTAGCGTCAGGTAGAATTATTTAAAAAATTGATACAGCGTTGTAGAACATCCTGCTGCAGAGGGTTCTCGGCTGTTGTCAAAACGTGCGGAACGTCTTCACCATAACAGTGAAACTGTTTTTGTTGACTGCCAAGTTGTCGATGGATCTCTGCCGCGGTTCCTGCGGCTATGGTGGCATCACCGGTCGAGGTGAGAGTCAGGCTGGGTGTCGTGATCAGCTTTAATTGCCCGCGTAGCTGTCGGCGCAATCTATTGATCTGGGCAACTCCCTTCAAGGGGCGTTGCCGATAATAAAAGGGCTGATCTACGGCAGGAATATCCTTTTTCTGATAAGGGATCAGATAGCTCAACAGTCCGGCAAATGGAGCAAGAAAGTGTTTTAACTGTAAGAAGGGTGAGAGGAGGATCAACTTTTCGGGTGGGTGTTTGAGTGCCAGAGTTAAAGCCAGCAGTGCCCCGGTACTTGATCCGGCAACGCTGACTTTAAAACCCATCCCGAGCAGAGATTGATACCCTTGACTAACGCTTGTCTGCCACTCTTCGGCTTTGCGGGTCTGCAGATCTTCCGGGCTGGTGCCATGACCGGGGAGGCGAATTCCATAAACAGTAAAGTTGTTTTTTTGAAGAATTTTCCCCAGTGGCAGCATCTCTCTGGGACTGGCGCTAAAGCCATGAATCAGGAGGATAGCTTGGCCGTTAGGATTGTTGGAAGATAAGAAAAAAGGGAAATTCTCGGGGGGTGAAACCCCTTCACTGTGAGCCAGCTCTATTTCCTGTTCAAACCATTGCACCAGCTACAAATCTCCGTTTAACAGGCTGTTGAAAAACTATCTACGTTGCGATTGCTGTGTTGAAAATTGCCTCAAAATGCTCATTTACTGAGTGCAAACTGCGCTTTTTCGACAATTTCCGCCTTGCACTCGCTGCCTCGAAAACGTTTTTCAACACCCTGTTTAAATAGAAAAGGCTCCTCAGTGAGGAGCCCTTCTGAATTGAAAAAAACAGCAACTATGTTGGATAACCGAGGCGGGTTGAAAGTTCCGCTGACGCTTTCAGAACCAGAGGAACCAGCTCACTTTCTGTCCGTGCATTGCTGATCCGCATGGTTGGGCCAGAAATACTGATGGCACCAACAATACGCCGGGTGTAATCGCGAATCGGTGCCGCAATGCAGCGGACACCAAGATCCAGCTCTTCATCATCAAAGGCGTATCCCTGTTCACGAATTTTAGTCATCTCCTCGCTGATTGCTTCAGTAGAGATGATAGTGGTCGGGGTATGTGAAACCAGCTTTACCTCGTGCAGTAATACCTCCAGCTCTTCCTCTGTCATGTGTGCCATATGGACTTTTCCGGATGCGGTACAATACGCAGGTAATCTTGAGCCAACTCGGGAGACGACCCGGACAGTGAGATTAGTTTCAACCACATCGAGGTAAACAATGTAATTTTCTTTGTAGATAGCAACATATGCGGTTTCATTGCTTTCCTCTACGACCTGTTCAAGGATCGGTTTGGCCTGCCGCAACAGTCCCATCTGCTTGATAAAAGTTTGTCCAAGTTCCAGAGCTTTGAGGCCGAGTCGATAATTTTCCGTTGCCTTGTTCTGTTCAATATAACCACGCGATTCAAGGGTTGCAAGGAGCCGAAAAACATTGTTTTTGTGAAGCTTCAGACGTTTACTTAATTCGGTAACGCCGAGCTCATCGACATCATCATGAAACTGCTCGAGCAGGTCAAGGGCGTGGGAAACTGCCTGAATGATATATTCTGATTTGTCTTTTTTGACCATGGCTTCTATACCCTTCTTGTGTTTTTTTTATATATAAAGAATTTATATTATCTTCGAGATCAAGGTCCTGTCAAGCAGTATCGGTTGATGTTAGCCTAAGATTTTCCTCGATAATATTAATTGTAGAATGCCGTTCTATTGTTGTCAAACAAAACCGGTTTTTTTATTGCATTGGGGGGTCGATTTGCTCTTGGGATGGGGATTCTTTAATCAATTCTCGCAGGACGCTGGTTGCGTAACTCCCTTTTGGTAAGCTGAAGCTGAGGGTTATAAAATTCTCTCCATGATTGATAATCTCAGGTTCAGTTAGGGGGACTCTGAGGGGCCGACGTTCTCCAGTCATCGTCAGTCCATCACCAAGTTTCCAGCTGTCAAAAGTTAAACCGGCTTCTTCCAATAATATCATTTCTGTTTTCCCGGGTTCCCCCGCCGCAAGCATGACTTTGCTGCCGAACAGCGGTGCCGACGGGCTGATTTCAAAATTGTCGGCCCGGGTTTGCTCCATTGCTGCATGTTCCACTCTGAAACATGCTCCGTTGACGTGTTTGACCGCAATGTCACCATCGATCAGCCGACCAAGGTCCGGGAGTCTTTGCAGCAGTAATTGATCAAAAAACTGTGATTGTGCAGCTGAAAGAAAGAGCCGTAATAGATTTTTCGGCAGTGAATAAACAGCTGTCCGGTGGGATTTTCCCCTGAGGAGTGCCTGCAGTAAGCGGCGTTCGTCGTCCATTCCGCCAGGTAGTTTGTCGAGAGCCATCTGGAGATGATCCTGTCGATAGAGCTCTGCAGCTTCTTTCCAGCTCCGATTGCGGATTAACTGTGGATTGCCAAGATACTCCCGGCAGAATTTGGAAAATTTTTTCTGTAGAAGAAGTCGCCCCAACTGGGCTGAATTTCCCAGACTCCCATAGCGCTGCTCACCAAACAGATTGGGAACACCGCGCTTTTGTAACTGCTCCAGAATGCGTTTGGCACGTGGCAGTGCTTCCGAATCGGTCTTACGGAGGGTTATGGTGAAATGATTTCCTAAAAGGTGACCGAGGCGAAGTTTATTATCGTGACGATTAATCTGGAGTATTTTAGCCTTATTCAGGTGCAGTTTCCCAATTTGGTCAAGTTGACTGAAGGGAACTGATATCATTTGTCTGGTCAGGGCTCTGGCATCTTTCAACCCGGCATAGCCAAGATCACGTTCTTTAATTTTTAACCCTTTAGCCAGTTGGCTAAGTAGATTGCGAGTCGTAATTCCAGATTTTTCAATCCACAGATATGTATGTTCACCTTTGCCAGAACATGGGTAGAGAGGGATTTCGCTGACCTGAAAATCCTCCGCTGTCTGTTTATAAACTCCACCGATGCCAGGTAATTCCTCTGTAAACCAGTTCAATTTTCCCCCTTGCCCCAGCGCAGTCTGAACCCTTTGTTTAATTTTGGCGGGTCAATTTTAAGGCCAGATTTTTTGTTGTAACGGCAGAGAAAGATTGGCTGATCAAGATCGAGAAACCGTTGCATATATTTTGAAATCGGATAGTTTCCCAGCTCGTGGCTATAGGGTGTCGACAGCAAATTGTTTAACCGGTCATCACAGCTGAGAAGCTCTGCTGCTGACTCACCGTAATCGGTAAAATCGGTACAGAAGTTCAGCTCACCATGATCCTCTAAACAGTAGAGGGACAGATCAATAAAGTTCTGGTTGAGCAGTCGTCTTTTCCGCTGCCGTTTCTTTGGCCAGGGATCGGGGCAGTTGATGTAGATCGACTGTAAACTCTTTTCTCCCAGATATTGGTCCATCAGGTAACGTGCCTCTATCCGCATCATTAAAATATTGGTAAGGCCAGAACTGTCTATTCTGCTGCAGGTTTGACGACAACCCTGATTGAAAATATCGATGGCAATAAAGTTTTTCTCCGGGTGTCGTGCTGCAATCTGCACAATGAAATCGCCAATTCCACAACCAATCTCAAGTGCCAACGGGTTGTTGTTACCAAACAGGGAGGTGAATCCACCGGCATTGCGTAATTGTGTTTCGGAGATAAATATTGGAGAGGTAATCAGGGTCATTCGTTGCGACATGTTTTCTTCTTTTTAGTTTGTTAACGGAGGTTGTAGAGATATTCACTGATACGTTGTAGGTCCTGCTTTGGCAGTGAGTCGTAGCTGGGCATAAAACCCTCTGTCCGGGTTGACGCGTCGGCTGTCAACAGTGTTTTAATCTGTGTCACGGTCAAACGGCTTCCTACCTGGGTGAGGTCAGTTGCCAGAGAACCACCTTCACCGTTGATAATATGACAACCCTTACAGCCCAGCACCTGGATCAATTCCAGTGCCGGGTCGATTTGCGGAGTATCGTCCGCAGCAACTGCTGCTAGAGGTAAGGTCCCACAGAGGACCAAAATTAGAAATATTTTCATGATCCACTCGCAGAAAAAAGAACAAGAGGGCAAAGTAAAAATTTCGCCCGACAAGGCGGACTTTTGTGACGCCATCAAACATACCCGCAGACTCTGTTCATTGCAATCGATTCTCTACTGGCAAAATGGTTGCAATCGAGTGAGACGGGGATTAGTCTGAGCAGGTACTGAATCAATGGGGATACAAAATATGCAGATACCGATTTCAAAACGTGCTGAGATGATTGAGCCTTTTCTGGCGATGGAATTGATGGAACGAGCCAAAGAGCTGGAGGCTGAAGGCCAGGATATCATCTATCTTTGCTTGGGAGAGCCAGATTTCAACACCCCTCCGGCAATTTTAGCGGCAACAGGACAGGCATTGGCAGAAGGGGCGACCTCCTATACCCATTCACTGGGGTTGCTGGAACTGCGCCAGGAGATCTGCCGCCATTACTTCGATTATTATGGTGTCAATATTGTCCCGGAGCAGGTGGTCGTATCTTCCGGTACCAGTCCGCTGATGTTGCTTTTGTTCGCCACGATTCTGAATGAAGGTGATGAGCTGATTCTGACTGATCCAGGTTATGCTTGTTATCCGGGGTTTATTAAGTTTTCCGGGGGGAAACCGGTTCTTTTACAGGCGGATGTAGAAAATGGATTTCAGCCTCGCCCCGATCAGGTTAAGGCATTAATAACTGAGAAGACTCGGGGCCTGTTGATCAATTCTCCCTCCAACCCGGCCGGTTCAATCTTGTCTGGTCGCGATATGCAGGCTCTGGCTGAATTACCAATCCCGATTATCTCTGATGAAATTTACCATGGATTAACTTATGAGGGTGATGAACACAGTATTCTGGAGTTCACTCAGGATGCATTTGTCCTGGGTGGTTTTTCCAAAGCCTATGCGATGACCGGCTGGCGGTTGGGATATCTGATTGCTCCCCTTGCGTGTATGCGTACCCTGCAAACCCTGCATCAGAATTTTTTGATCTGCGCTAACCATTTTGTCCAGCGTGGTGGTATCGCCGCATTGCAACAGTGTCAGGATGATGTTGCCGCCATGCGGACTATTTATGATAAACGGCGCAAGGAATTAATCTCCCGGTTGCGTGAGCTTGGGTTCGGGGTACACTTTGAACCCAAGGGGGCGTTTTATGTCCTTGCCGATGCGCGACATATCGATAGCAATTCACAGAGACTGGCTCTAGATATCCTTGAAAAAACCGGAGTTGCGGTGACTCCCGGGGTTGATTTCGGAGCAGGTGCCGAGGGCTTTTTACGTTTTTCTTATACTCGACCGTTCGATGAAATTGTTACTGCACTGGAACGGATTGAGGTTTACTTGCGCCAACGGGGACATTCTCGCGATAATGTCTGAGCGTCAGTTGCCCCACCTTGCTAACACATTATAAATCCTGAAAAAGGAGTTTTTATGCTTATTGTCATGCACCATCACGCTACCAAAGAACAAGTTGATCATATTATCGCTGCAGTTGAGGCAATGGGGCTGTCGGCAGAACCGATTCCGGGGAGTTTGCGGACGGCGATCGGGGTGCTTGGGAATCAAGGCTATGTTGATGATTCCACTATTCGTACTTTGCCGGGGGTACGTGAAACTATTCATGTCAGTAAACCCTATAAAATGGCGTCACGTGATTTTCACCCGGTTCCTTCAGTGATTGATGTCTCTGGGGTTAAATTTGGAGATGGTCAAAAGCCGGTGATCATTGCCGGACCGTGCTCGATCGAAACTGAAGAGCAGATGATGGCAGCCGCTGAGCAGGTCAAGTCGGGTGGTGGTCAAATGTTGCGTGGTGGAGCTTTTAAACCCCGAACCGGACCACATTCATTCCAAGGGCTTGGAATTGAGGGTTTGAAATACCTGCAACAGGCTGGCAAAGAACATAATTTGCCGGTGGTGACCGAAGTGATGCGGATAGAGCAGCTGGATACGGTCTGCCAGTATGCCGATATGTTGCAGATCGGTGCCCGCAATATGCAGAACTTTGATCTACTCAAAGAGGTTGGTAAACTCAACCATCCGGTTCTGCTCAAGCGGGGCATGAGTGCGACAATTGAAGAATTTCTTGCGGCAGCAGAGTATATTTTATCTGAGGGGAATCGAAATATTGTCCTCTGCGAGCGCGGCATCCGCACCTTTGAAACGGCAACTCGTAACACCCTTGATCTGTCTGTCGTCCCGCTGATTCGAGAGTTGAGCCATCTGCCGATTATCGTTGATCCAAGCCATGCAACGGGTAAGCGGATGCTGGTTCCGGTTATGTCCAAAGCTGCTCTGGTTGCTGGTGCTCATGGAGTGATGATGGAGGTCCATCCCAATCCAGCCAAAGCTCTTTGTGATGGTGCCCAGAGCTTATCCGGTGAACAATTTGCTGAGCTGATGCAAGAGATCAAGCGCTTATTGGAATTTCTTGGTTACTAGCGAACCCGCCGCCAGAGGGTCACTTGGGAAATGCAGTGCTGGAACATACGCGCTGTTTCGCGGATCACAAACTCCACCTCCTGCGGGTCACCAATCATGGTGAAATGTTTGGAAAGTTTCTTGCTTAAACCCTCCAGAGAGGTGAGGGGGGTGCCGGCGCGGAAACGACCACCGAGCCACTGTTTATGAGGGGTGTAGTGTTCCAACCAATTGTAGGGTGAGGCGATCGCCAATAGACCACCGATAACCAACCTCTGGTGAATACCGGCAAGAAACTTTCGAGGTTCAGGGTAGCGGTCGATGAGATTAGCGGCCAAAACCAAATCGTAGTCGCAAAAGCGCGTTTCAAGGCACCGGACATTTCCCTGATAAAAGGTGACTTTAGAGGCAGTCTCTGAGAGGTTGTGATCGGCAAGGAGAACCTCATGATCAGAGGTAATATCCCCCTCTTCGGGAAGCTGGTAGCGGATTCTGCCATGTCTTTGGATGCGGCTGGCAATATTGATGAAGCGCGAGGAGAAGTCTATGCCGGTGACCTGGTCGAAGTGGGTCGCCAGTTCAAAGGAAGACCGTCCCACAGCACAACCGAGATCAAGGGCTCTGCGCTGTGGTTTTCCTTCCAGCTCTGCGACACAGAGCTGAACCATCTTCTTGGAAAAATTGGCGACTCCGAACTTGTCTGGACCGTAGTGTGCGTCGCAGTACTGGGAAACGGCAGTATCTGAATGGTAGCGGGCGTACGATGCCACCATGGTGGGTTTGCTGGAGCTTTGTGGCACAAGATGTGGCTTTGCCATTGACTCCTCCTCAGTTGAGAGCTGTCAGCCCGGGAAACTGTTCTTAAACCTCCGAATTTTCGCTTCAGTCCGTATAGTCCGACAACCTCCTAGTCCAGACCGAGAATCGAACCGTCTTTCTGCAACTGCCAACGTTCGGCACTTGGATGTTTCGGCAACCCTGGCATCCGTAGGATATCTCCGGTGAGAACCACCAGAAATCCGGCTCCGGAATTGATCTGGATACCACGCACGGTGATATTGAAATCGCGTGGGCGACCGAGCAGATTGGGGTCATCTGACAGGGAGCCCGGGGCTTTGGCGATACAGACCGGCAACTGGTCAAAACCGAGTTGTTGCACCTGCCGCAAATCTTTGGCAGCCTGTTTGGTAAAAGCAACATCGTCAGCACCATAGATTTCCCGGCAGATAATTCGCACCTTCTCTTCGACCGGGAGATCGAGAGGATAGAGGGGGTGATAAGGTTGACTCTGGTTGGCGACCTGCATCACTTGCTCGGCCAGTTCGATCGCTCCTTCGCCTCCGCTGGCATAATGATCGCAAACGGCAAAGGGGGTGTTCAGTTCCTGACAGCGGGCCTTGATCAACGCCAGTTCCGCTGCGTTATCGCCGGCAAAACGGTTGAGAGCAACCACCGGTTGCTGGTTGAACTTGCGTACGTTCTCGATATGTTTGTCGAGATTGACCAATCCTTTACGGAGTGCTGATAAATCTTTTTCACCGAGATTTTCTTTTGATTTTCCACCATGAAATTTTAGTGCTCTGGTGGTCGTCACCAATACAACCGCCTGTGGATCAATCTTGCCGAGTCGGCACTTGATATCAAAGAATTTTTCTGCTCCCAGATCGAATCCGAATCCGGCCTCGGTGATAACCCAGTCGGCGTGATGCTGTGCCATTTTGGTCGCCAGAAGGCTGTTGCAACCGTGGGCGATATTGGCAAAAGGGCCGCCATGTACGAATGTCGGTACCCCCTCTAAACTCTGCACCAGGTTGGGGTGGATGGCATCGCGCAGCAGGGCGAGCATAGCGCCGGTGGCCTTTAGTTGTCCGGCAAAAACCGGTTCTCCGCTGTAAGTAAAGGCAACCAGAGTATTCTCAAGGCGTTGGTGAAAATCATCCAGATCAGATGCCAGGCAGAGCATCGCCATCACTTCGGAAGCGGCGGTGATGTCAAATCCACCTTCCCGTGGAACCCCTTGTAGTTTCCCCCCGAGCCCCAAGACGATATGGCGCAGACTGCGGTCGTTCATATCGATTACGCGGCGCCAAAGGATTCGGCGTGGATCAATATTTAAATTGTTACCCTGATAAATATGATTATCAATGATTGCCGAAAGCAGATTGTTGGCAGTGGTGATGGCGTGAAAATCGCCGGTGAAGTGCAGGTTGATCCGATCCGCAGGAAGAATTTGGCTGTAACCACCGCCGGTAGCGCCTCCCTTCATTCCCAGACAGGGGCCAAGGGATGGTTCTCGCAGTGCCAGGCAGACTGATTCTCCCAATTTGGCAAAGGCTTGTCCCAGACCGATCGTGGTGGTGGTTTTGCCTTCACCTGCGGCGGTTGGGGTGGTTGCTGAAATCAAAATTAAATGACCCTGTTTAGTGCTCGGCTGCTGCAAGGATTTGATGTGAACCTTGGCCATTTCTCGGCCGTATGGAAGCAGAAAATCTTTATCGATTCCAAGTTGATCGGCAATCTGGCCTATTGGTCTGGGTTGAACCTGTTGGGCAATTGCGGTGTCGCTGAGCATGTCTGACTCCTTTTCGGGAAGGAGATTCTGGTGCCAATGGCATAGGTGTTCTTACCGATCACCAACTTGTCCGAATCAGTAAACAGTCTCTTTGGTAAATCGGCAGGGTACCGGTTGATTATATCAAATTCTGTTCAGAGTCGTTATACTACCGTCATAAACAGCCTAACAGCCTGCTAAATCGTCTCTCCGGTACAGGCTGTTTCCATTTAATTATACCAGAATATATTCTAATATCCGGGTATATAAAACCTGATCAACTCACAGATGAATCGTTGTGGTGCAGGTGATAAGAGAATTCCCTTACTTATAGATAGATGAGCAATATTTTGCCTGAACTGATCGCCGACATTACTGTAAATGTACCGCTTAAACAGCTATTTTCTTATCGGGTTCCTGAACTCCTGGTTGACTCTGTTCAAGTGGGAATGCGGGTCAAAATACCTTTTGGTCGTCGAACCACCGTTGGCTTTCTGCTTGCATTGCGACAGGGGGAGACGGAAGGTTTAAAGGATCTGCAGGAATTGCTTGATGACGAACCGATGTTAACTCCTGAATTGATCAAGTTGTTACGCTGGGCGGCGGATTATTACTGCCATCCCATCGGTCAGGTGGTACGTACAGCACTCCCGGCTGGTCTTGGTGGTGATAAAGCAACAACAAAAATCCTGACAGAAGCCTTCTATGCACCACTGAATCAAGATATTCAACTGCAGGGCAAGAAGCAGCAAGAATTATTACAGTTTATTATTCAGCAGGGGACTGCTGGCCTTGCCCAGATCCGTGAACAATTTCCTGCTCCCTATGCGGCGTTGCAGCGGTTAGTTGACGTCGGCGCTCTGGAGGTGGGGGAGCAGGAGATATTGCGCGATCCTTTTCGGTTAGAAAAAATTCCAGAAGATAAAAATTTGACCCTTAATGATGCACAAAATAGTGCGATTGAAGCAATTACTCAATCCATTAAACAACATTGCTTTGCCGGGTTTTTGCTTCATGGTGTGACTGGTAGCGGCAAGACAGAAGTTTATCTGCAAGCGGTTAATCAGTGTTTGCTGGACGGTCGGCA
>JAGGWI010000134.1 GCA_021157505.1 Desulfuromusa sp.
AACCGGGACTGTCCCCGCATGGGGGCTGTCCCAGGCTTTTGCGACGCGAACCACCGTAGTTTCATCGTCCGTAAATATCTGGGACAGCCCCCGATGAACCTGGGGACAGTCCCGAATTTACTACAATTTTGCTTAAACTAGCGCCATTCGGGTTAGGGTTGGTATTTTTTGGGATGGTACATGGAAGCGGAGGCAGGAGGGCGGATCTCTCATCCGGTTAATCGGGATCGGATTGAGGCTTTTCTGGAAAATCTCTGTGCTGTAGAAGCTGAATAAAAACCGGGCAGTGATGATCTCTGCCCGGCATAGTCTGACAGCCTCCTAGGATTTCTTTTTTTGTAAGCGACTTATGGCCATTCGAATGCTGGTTCCCAACCGCTCAATTGACTGGCTGAGTTGCCCGATTTCATCACTTCGATTCAGACCACTGATTTTAAGGTCCAGTTGCCCCTGACTGTATTTATCAGCAACTTCGGTTAATTCACGAATTGGTGCTGTTAACGATCGTGCCGTAAATACTGCTATTGCGAAAACAATAATGAGTGTTGCTATCAGCAGATAGAGGGTTTTTTTGTTTTCGGCTTTAATAACCTGGTAGGCTTCAGCATAGTTCTGCTGGCTGACCATAACCCACCCCTGAGCCGTTTTTTGCGCGACAGCAACGATCTTGTCACCATTGTAGTTTTCAAAAATAGAGGAGGATTGTCCCTGTTTCAAAGCTTGAAGAGCTTGATTTTTACTCAAGTCGACCCGTGAACGGGTCATCTCAGCATCAGGGTGAGCGATAACTTGACCCTTTTCATCAACCAGAAATGTGAATCCGGTTTCACCAATTCGATTACTGACAATTTTTCCTGACAGCTTGTTCAGGGTCATTGCTTGAGCTAAAACCCCTTTAAGTTTCCCCTTTTTGTCAAAAATACCAGTCGAAAGAACCATTGCCGGTTTTCCAGAGGTTTTCCCGATCAGGATCTGTTTTCCAAACTGTTTCCCTTCAGTCACCTGTTTAAAATAAGCACGATCCCCATAGTACTTGGTCTTTTTACCATCGCTACGACCAATATTGTTGCCCTTCCGATCGACGGTGAATGCCAGATAGGCCCAATCATAGTACTTCACAATTGTTTCCAGAGCCGGGTTCTGAAGAGAAGACTGCATTGATCGCATCTCATTCAAGGAGGCATTTTGCCTCAACATCCGTTGGTTCATATCAACCCAGTCGTCAACATGGGTGACCAGATTATTGTTAATTGCAGCTAGTTCCTGATTTACTTTTTCCGTTGTCAAGCTGGTGATGCTTTGGTAACTGACAAACCAGATACTGATTAAAGGGACTAAAGCAACGACCAGAAGTGTTAACAGTAATTTTTGTGATATCCCAAATTTAACTTTTGTTGCCATTTTTGCCTCCAGAAAAATACCTGCGGAATATTGTGATTTTCAGACGATGGACCTATTCTATAGTAAAACTTATTTAAAATAAACTAATTTTAGAGATTTTATTCTACTGATCCTTCTAAATCATTAGTTTCAGCGTAAATATTGTTGTTTTGTTGTCGGGTTGATTGTTGAAAATATTGATCCTGCTGGGACTTTTCCCGGTCTGAATCCAGATACAGCCGGTCAGAGTGTGAATGGTAAGAGTGGGGGATTGCAGGTCAGTTTAAAACCGGGAAGGGAGAGGTTGAGGAAAAGACATAACTGATTCAACCGATTGCTGCATTGCTGTAGTCCGCTAATCAGTCAATGTGAAAGTGAGATCGACACAATGGTATTGATCCCACTTTCACATTACTTGATAAGCTCAACGCTCCAGGGTGATATCGACATGCAGCTCATCGGCAACTGTGGACAGGTTTTCTTCGAGTTGATCAAAAGGAAGATTTTCTGGAACCTGAATATCGATTGTCATGTTGTAAATTGTTGCACCACTCTGTGGTGAAGCGCTGGCAGCAGAATCAAGCTGGATAATACTGAGGTTCTGATCAGCCAGAAATTGACTGGTTTTATAGACGATACCTGCCTGATCCAACCCTTCGATATGCAGAGTGCAAGTTTTATAGCTTTTGTCATTTCCTTCCTGCTGTGGCTGTAGAGGGCGCACAAAGGCAGAAATTCCCTTATCCAGTTCCAGACGACGACATTCTCTGGTGAGCAACTCGACAATATCTGTTAATTGGCTTGAAAACAGCAGGCTGAGAGTAAACTCATCCGCAAGCATCGACATGGTGGTGTCTTCCAGATTGCAGTTGTTTTTGTAGAGTAAACGGGTCACATCGGCAACAATCCCGGTCCGATCTTTACCAAATGCGGTCATGATATAGCGGTTTGTCATGATTTTTCTCCTCTGAGCAGGCTCTTTATGGGCATTTTAATGATAGATGGGATCAGGTAACCATCGTGATCAGATCTGTTTCCTGATCCTATCTCCTGGGAAAGATGGCGCTTCCATCAGTCACTTTAGCTGATTATTGCACAACTGACTCAATTTCCAGTCTGATTTTAACCTCTTCACCAATGGTCAGTTTGTCAGTCATAGTTGGTTTGTCTCCCATCAGCTTGAAATCCTGGTGATTGATCATCCCGGTTGCTGTAAATCTGGCCCTGAGTTTCCCTTGTGGGTCGAGTGTTGTTTCGGACAAATTTCCTGTCAGGATGATCTCTTTGGTGATCCCTTTGATTGTAATATCCCCCACCATGGTGATATTGTCTCCGCTGCCGTTCACTTTTTTGCTCTTAAAGTAGATTTTTGGATATTGTTTTACGTCGAAGAAATCCTCGCCGCGGAGGTAGTTGTCACGTTTGCTGTTACCGGTGTCAACAGAGGTGGCCTGAATTGTTGCTTCCGCTGAAATGAGAAATTTTCTTTTGGTATCAACTTGAACTGAGCCGCTAAAGTCACCGAAGTTACCCTGCGCCGTAAAGACAACCATGTGCTTTACCGCAAAATGGATTTGTGTATGACTGGGGTCAACCTGAAAAGTTTCTGCAAAAGATATCGAAGCGCTGAGCAGGATGACAAGCAACAGCAAGGGAATTTTTTTTATCATCGGATTCTCTTTTTAGATAGATAAAGCTAAATTATGAACTGTGTAACATAGTTCCAGCGTGGTTGATATCAGGAAACCGGTGCAACAAAGTAATTTTGAAGTTGGAACCCTGAACTGGTATAGACGGGGATGAACATCTCCCCTGCTCACATAATGTGAGTCGTTGTTGGCTAGAAAAAAGGAGTGATAAGTGAAAATCTGGATAGATGCTGATGCGTGCCCCAAGCCGATTAAGGAACTTCTCTATCGGGTGGCTGAACGCAAGAAAATTCTATTAACACTGGTCGCAAATAAGGTTCTCGGACATCCGGTGTCACTCTGGATTCGTTCAATTAAGGTTTCAGCCGGGGCTGACGTTGCAGATCAGGAAATTATCCGGTTGCTGGAACCGGGTGATCTGGTGGTGACGGCAGATATCCCGTTAGCTGCTGAAACAATCAGTCAAGGGGGGCACGCGTTAGATCCACGCGGGGACTTCTTTAGTGAAGAAAATATTCGAGAGCGATTATCGGTACGTAATTTTATGGATGATTTACGCAGTAATGGCGTTGAAACAGGGGGACCAGCTGCCTACGGAGCCAAAGATAAACAAAAATTTGCCAACGAATTAGATCGTTTTCTGGCCCGTCATCGATAGCGAGATGCTCTATCTGAAACCGATAAAATCAAATAACCTGCCCAGCGTCCGGTTGATCGGGTGGTTTCTTTTAAGACTTTTTAAAACGACCGGCTTGCGTAAACCAAGTTTTTTTAATTCATCGATAATTAAAGGGTTCGGACCGACTTTAATCCCCTGGCGGAAGACCTCCATGGTTTTTCTTTTATCTCCGGACATCAGTAAAATTCGACCTAGAATCAGGTAATGAAGTGAATTGTTGGGTTCGCGTTTGATCGATTCACGGCAGGCTTCTGCCGCTGAGTGTATTCTCCCTTGACCCTTGGCTAAACAGTAAGCCAGGTAGCTGTGAAGTTCCGGGGTGTCTCGATGTTCAGTGACCTGCCCAAGAAAAACCTGAGCGGAGTGAATATAGCCTTTTTCGGCGGCTTCAATTCCTTTCTGCAGTAAATCATCAAGCTGGTCTGGACTCATAAACCTTCACTCTCTAAAGCATACTTTTTATCTATGGACTTACGTGTAAGTATTATAACCTATTTTGAGATGGAGCGATGAAGAATCTCCATGATCAATTGATCAACCGTCCCTGTTTAGTCAGGTGATAGCATTGGCCAGAGTTGTTCGATCTCTTGTTCGATCTTTGCAGCAACTTGTTCAGCATTGATCTCTCCACAGGGAATGGTCAAATTGGCAAATTTTTCGTAGAGAGGGGTGCGCTCCTGGTAGAGATGTTTAAATGTTTGCCCTCTGGCCATGACCAATCCGCGCTGACCCATATCGGCAATGCGCTGCTGTAGTATGGGAAGGGAGATTTGGAGGTAAATCTGGTAGCCACTCCGACCCAGCTCTTTGAGCCCGCTTTCGCTGTATACCACCGAACCTCCAGTTGCAATAACACTGCGTTCCGTTTGCAGGTTCAGCAATATCTGTTCCTCAATTCTGCAAAAATCATCCAAACCTTGAGTATCGATAAGCTGTTGCAGCCGACATTTTTCCTGAGCTTGAATAATCAGATCTGTATCGATAAAATGAAAACCGATCCGTTTGGCCAGAATAACCCCAACTGTACTTTTACCCGCTCCGGGCATGCCAATTAAAATGATATTATTTTTTTCCATGGTTGACCTCGGGGTTGATCTTTTCAATAATTTGGGAGTTTTGCACTCTCATGATTGCATTCAGGTTGTCTTTCATGGAATAACACTATAGATGAAATAGAGCAATGCTGGCTGAAGAATGGTTCTCTATATGAAAACCACTGAATTTTACAGGAGCTGATCATGACAAAAATGAATAATGATGCTGGAATGCCAATTGCGCTGACCCTTGATCCGGGAGTTTACTATCGTTGCACCTGTGGCCAGTCCGAAAGTTTACCTTTTTGCGATGGCCACCATCAAAGTGGCGAATATACTCCAATCCGGTTTGAGATGAAGGAGCGTGAGCGGGTTTATTTGTGTAGTTGTGGGGAGACGGAAAATTCACCTTATTGTGATGCCAGTTGTGGCATTGAACTTCCTTAGTTATTGTGGATATCCAGAGGGTGTAAGATCAATTTCTGGTACTGTAGGTTCGCAATAGATACGTCTCCAGACGTTCAATAAATATTTGCAGGATAAGCTGATGTATAAAATTATTACCCATCCTGGGAGTGCCCACAAAGACGATTTTATGGCGGTCAGTATTCTGCTTGCGACCCTCGGTTCTGCAGAGATTTTTCGACGCGAAGCAACCAGTGAGGATCTTGCTGATCCCGATACCTATGTTGTGGATGTCGGGATGGAATATGATCTGGAAAAACATAATTTTGACCATCATCAGGATTCAACTTTTCCCTGCGCCTTTCACCTGGTGATGAGCTATCTCGGCTATCATGACACTGCTATGCTGGTTTTTGGCTGGTATGCGCAGATGAGTATGATGGATGTCAGTGGCCCCTATAAGACGGCTGAATATCTGGGGGTCGATACCAGTATTCTTTTCGCATCTTCTTCACCAATCGATGGCTATATTCTGTCCTGTTTTTCGAAGGTGACAGCGTTAACCAAACAAGATGCTTTTTACGGGTTGATGAAAGAGTTTGGAGAAGATGTTATTGAGATGGTCGGTTTGAAAATGACCCGGCTGGAACGACTGAAGAAAGAAGCTCAGATTCTTCCGGTAAAACACCTCAAGGTTCTTGTCAGTAACATTGCGGATAAGCCCAAGCTGTCAATGGAGTTGTATCTACGTGACCTTGATGATGCCGCTGTGGTTATGAGTATCACTCCGTCAACCCGCGGTGCCGGGTGGGAAATGGTGCGCTTGGGTGATAATATGGTTGTTGATTTCCGCTCGGTCACCTCTCATCCGGAAATCCGGTTTGTCCATATAAGTGGATCTGTTGCCAAGACCAGAAGCTTGCTCCCGCTTGAGAGCGTCCTCGAACTTGCATCCCAGGCCATTACACAACCGAGTGCAATTATTCACCCGTAGGTGGCCTCTGTCTGGTCATTCCATAGCGTTCAAAGTACCAGTAAAACGAAAACATCAAGGCGGGTGTTTTTGCCAGATTTTCATTGAAAAGAAATGATTTTGCCTCGGTGAGTGGAATGAACTCGAGGATAATTTTCTCGTTGTTGATGCCACCACCTGCATGAACTTTCATTGATCCATCTATGACGGCGTAGAAAAGGTGTTGTTGGCTTCCGGTTACGCCGACATTGGTGAAAAATGAACTGATTTTTTCAATTTTCTCCAGCGGTACATCGTAGCCGCATTCCTCGTTAATCTCTTCTTGAATAATTTGTTTCAGTGATTTTCTTTTATCGACAATTCCGGCACATAGTTCATAGGTGCAGAGGTGTTGTTCGTTGTTCATATAGACCGGCGGCCGAAACTGTTTCACCAGCAAAAAAGCGTGTTTATCGACATGGTAGAGTAAAATTGAAACACTTTCGTGACTTTTCACCGCTTCCCAGGTACGCACATGACCATCCTGTGAAAAGTGCAATTGCACCGGTTGAACAAATCTGTTTTTTTGCTGTGGAACAATAGAAAAGTTGGTAATTTCAAAAGGCATAGAGGTTTCTTTCCTGGGAGACCATCTCATCAACAGCCTCCTAGGAGACTGTCGGACACTACGGACTGAAGCGAAGATTTGGAGGTTTGAGAACAGTTTTTAGCTCGTTTGCAGGCTCATAGCCATAGCTATGGGGCAAAAAGGAGCTAAAAAATGAGCCAAACAAACGGATTTGCAGCCAGTTCATGGATAGCCCGACAGACTCCTGGCAACAGAAAACGTCCTCCCGTTAACTTCAGGAGGACGTTTTTTCTCATCTGTCTACTACGTAGAAATCAGGCAGCTGCAATTTTCAAAACAATCTTACCGAAGTGCTTATCCTCTTCCATCATCTGATGTGCCGTAACAACATCCTCAAGGGGGAAAACTTCTTCGATGATCGGGACGATACTACGGTCAGCAAACTTCGGCAGGGCCCGGCGGGTGAATTCAGCAACGATCTCCCCTTTTTCGGCAACCGGACGGCTCCGCAGAACTGAACCGATGATCTGCTGGCGTTTGACCATCATCAAGGCCAGATTCAACTCAGCTTTAATCCCGCTCATGACGCCAATAACAACAAGTTTTCCTGTATAACCAAGAGAATTCATGTTTGATTTCAGGTACTTGGCACCAATATGGTCGAGGATCATATCAACCCCCTTTTTGCTGGTATATTCTTTGATTATGCCAGAAAAATCGGGATTTTCGGTATAATCAATCACCAGGTCGACCCCTAAAGCTTTGACCCGTTCCATCTTGGCGGGACTAGCCGTAACAATCAGCTTGGCATTGGGTGTGAGAGCTTTTGCCAGTTGAATCGCCGCAGTATTAACCCCACCACCGCCACCATGTAAAATGGCTGTTTGACCATCTTGCAGCCCGCCAAGCATAAATACATTGAGAAATGCCGTGATATAACTTTCGTTGACACAGGCCGCCTCTTCAAAACTCATGCTGTCCGGGATCGGCATCAAGTGGTTAGCGTATGCTACGGCGTATTCTGCATAGCCACCACCTCCGACCAGGGTCATGACCCGGTCACCAACTTTCCAGTTGCTGACATCACTACCGATCTCAGCAATGGTTCCTGCGACTTCGAGCCCAAGAATTTCTGAGTCTCCGGCTGGAGCCGGGTAGTTCCCCATTCGTTGAACCAGATCGGGACGGTTGATACTGGTCGCAATAACCTTGATCAGAACTTCACCCGCTTTTGCTTGTGGTTTTTTGATCTCCCCAATCTGCATAACTTCCGGGGCGCCAAATTCATCTATCAGAACTGCTTTCATCTCACTCTCCTTTGAAAAAATGATAAATAATTTTACCCTGAGTTTGTCATAATGATAAGTTTTTCGTCATGATTATAGTCAGAAATGGGAGCAGATTAAAACTGCTTATTGAGTCATTCCTCCCAAGATAAAAAAAATGTAATAATTATTCTTTAAATTGTGTATAATTATGGGTCTAATGGAAATAAAATAATATGGTGGGTGTTTATTTTGATCCTGAATACTATCAATTCGATTGCTGTACAGATTGATCTGCAAAAGTTTTTGAATTATCTGCTTCTCTCCCTGGCTGTGACTGGCGGGATAATAACCGGGATATTGGCAGGGCGGTTGATTGATCTGTCGCTGGGGGGGGAAGCAATGTCGCTTGTCGATCCCGCACCGAGGGGAATTGCAGTGCAGCAGCTGCAGGAAGATGACTTTCAGATTATTCTGGATCGAAATCTGTTTAATTCTGAAGACCCCGCTGGAACGGCTCAACAGGTTGATCTTTCAGCAACCGCTATTGCTGCAGCTTCGACACGTACCAGTGGGAGTTTTGTATTGGTTGGAACCATTGTTGCCGGTGAGGATTCCTTTGCATTGATCAAATCGGGATCAAAAACCAGCATTTTTCAGTTGGGGGACGAACTGGCTCCCGGGGTGGTTGTCAGTGAAATTTCTCGTAAACTGGTTGTTCTCAAGGATCATGGCGTTCGCAAGGAACTACCATTGAAGCAACGTAAGGGGGCTGGCGCCAGGCTGGTCAGACAGAAGAACCCTGCTGCCAGCAAGCGGGGGATTGTTGCGGTTGATGAAAATAGCTGGAAAATTTCGAAAGCTGTCGCAAAAAACGCTCGTCTCAATCTGAATTCATTGTTGCAGACAGCACGAATGATTCCACAGGTTAAGAATGGAAAAACAGTTGGATTTAAACTGGTGGAGTTGGAAAAAGGATCATTACTGGAACAGATTGGGTTGCGGGTCGGGGACCTGGTTGTTGAAATTAATCACGTGAAACTGAACAGTCCGGAAAAGGCGTTGCAGATTTTTCAGCAAATTCGTGAGGCAAATAATATTTCTCTCGGATTGATGCGAAATGGGAAACTGGAAACTTTTGAATATAGTTTTGAATAGGAGTTAAACGTGGTCATTCGACGCGGCTTAGTTTTTTTGTTGCTGATATCTGTATTTACAGTTTTATCAGTTTCTCAATCGCTGTCAGCGGGGGAAAAAACACCATCAGGACTTGAAGTTACACTTAATTTTCAAAATGTCGAATTGGTCGATATGATTGGAACAATCAGTGAATTAACCGGTAAAAATTTTGTTTATGATGAATCAATCCGTGGCAAAGTCAGTATTGTTTCACCCAAGCCAGTCACTGTGGATGAAGCCTATCGGCTGTTCAGCACGGTTCTCAGAGTCAAGGGATTCACCGTTGTTCCAGCGGGAAAAGTGAACAAAATTGTTTCGATCCGTACGGCCAAAGAAGAGAGTTTGCCGATCAGTAGTGGCAAAGGTCTTGGTGAACAATTTATCACTCGTCTGATAGAACTGCAGAATCTTGATGCAACGGTTGTTGCTGATACCATCCTCCGTCCGCTCATGCCTAAAACCAGCTATGTTGTTGCCCACGCCCCGACAAATACGGTCGTCATTACCGACAGCGCTGCCAATATCAGGCGTTTATCCCAGATTCTTGCTACCCTGGACCGCTCCTGGGAGGACGAAAGGATGGAGATTGTTCCTCTCCAGTTTGCTGATGCTGAGGAAACAGCCAAGCTGGTTATGCAGATTTTTGCGGGGGGAGCTACGGTTCCGGTACGTGGAGCGAAACCGGGAACCACTGTTCGGAAGAAAACCCAGGGACAGGTTTTCCCCTATGAACGTACCAATATGCTGATGTTATTGGGAGATGAAAAATTTATCTCACGCGCTAAAGAGTTGGTTTTTCAGTTGGATGAGAAGGCTGATCTGGGGCGTTCTGTGGTGCATGTCTATTACCTGGAAAATGCTCAGGCTGAGAAATTATCTGAAACATTGAATAAAATTATCAGCGGGACTAAAAAACGGCAGGCCGCTAAACAGAAGAGTCAACCTGATTTAGAATTTGGTGATATTACCATTACTCCGGACTTGCCAACCAATGCGCTGATTATCACTGCCACAATGGAAGATTACCAGCAGGTAGAAAGTCTGATTTTAGATCTGGATATCAAGCGTAAGCAGGTGTTTGTTGAGGTTCTAATTCTTGAGTTATCGATGGATGCTTTGATGGATCTGGGCGTCGCTTTACAAGGTGCTATTGATGTTGGCAATGACAGTATAATTTTTGGTGCCAGTAATACCGGTAGGGAAACATCTTCTACTGACGATGATGGCACTTCAAGTTTACTCACTCGAGCCGTTGATGGTATTTTGCTGGGGGGAATGTTCAATCCGATTACGACTATGGTTAATGGAGAGGAAGTCACCGTTCCTTCCCTGTCGGTTTTAATTGGCCTTTCCGAGACTGATACAAATATTAATGTTCTTTCGGCACCGCGACTGTTGACTTCTGATAACGAAGAAGCAGAGATCATTGTGGGTGAAAATGTTCCGATTATTACCTCAAGAACGACAGATAATTCGGGTAACCTGGTCAACTCGGTTGAGCGTCAGGATGCAGCACTCACTTTGCGTTTTACCCCGCAGATTACGGA
This sequence comes from Desulfuromusa sp., assembly GCA_021157505.1. GTDB lineage: Bacteria > Desulfobacterota > Desulfuromonadia > Desulfuromonadales > Geopsychrobacteraceae > Desulfuromusa. Next base: position 10,680 of record JAGGWI010000134.1, read on the forward strand.
AGGGGATCTGGTGCGGTTGAATGTTTTCCTGGAAATCACTCGAGTTACAGAACCGGTTGGAACTGTTGATCTCGTCGGTCCAACCTTTAAAAAGAAGCTGCTAAGTAACACAATTCTGGCTCGGGACGGTGAAACCGTTGTTATGGGGGGATTGTTCCAAACTGAAAAAATCACATCAGTGAGCAAAGTCCCATTCCTGGGAGACCTTCCGGGACTTGGATTTTTGTTTAAACGGACAAAAAACACTGAGAGAAAAACCAGCTTGCTTATGTTTATTACCCCCCGGGTGGTTCGAAATAGTGAGGATTTGAAACGGATTACCAGTGATAATCAGAGAAATTTTGATCTATACCAGGAAGAAGGTGGCACCAACAAATTTTTTAATTTAGGGGATTCCGAAGGTATTTTATTACTACCTGAAGGGGCAATAGAGGACTATTAATGCGATCGTTGAAGTGGCGTCAACTCGGGGAAATTCTGATACGGGATAAAGGGGTTCCTGAGGATACTGTCCGCCAGGCATTGCGAGAGCAAGAATCGAGTTCTTTACGATTGGGGGAGCTCCTGAGGGAGAAGGGGGTGACCACAGAAGTTGTTCTGGCTGAAGCCCTGGCGACTCAGAGCGGGATGGAGTATGTCGCCGAACCGAAGGTAAAAACCAGTGCCCTGCATCTGTTGACCACAGTACCGATCAGTTATGCCAAAGAAAATCTGGCGGTTCCTTTAGAAATTAATGGGCAGACAATTCGATTGGCCGTGGTTGATCCCTGCAACAATCAAATCTTTAATGATCTTTCTGTTCTGACCGGTTGTCGCATCATCCCTTGTCTGGCAGAGCCAGATAAATTAATAGAGGCGATCAATCTTGGTTATGAAACCCTCTCAGGTGGTGGTGATAGCTCAATTGCGGATATCGGCCAGGAAGAATTGGATGGTGATATTCAGATTGAAGATCTTCTTGATACCAGCGATGAGGCCCCGATTATTCGTTTTGTCAACGGTTTGTTGACCCAGGCATACCGGAAGCGCGCCAGTGATATCCATATTGAACCATTTGAAACTGAGGTCATTGTGCGCTACCGGGTTGATGGAATCCTTTACGAAGTGCAGCGCCCCCCTTACCGTGCTTTGCCCAATATTGTTTCCCGCTTAAAAATTATGGCTAATCTCGATATTGCTGAAAAGCGTCTCCCTCAGGATGGCCGTTTTTCAGTTCGTATTGCTGGAAAACAGGGGGATATCCGGGTATCGACACTACCAACTGCTTTTGGAGAGCGGGTGGTTCTGCGGTTGCTGGATAAAAGCTCGGGGGTCTTGAGTCTGGGAGATATTGGCGTTGACAGAGATATGTTGCCACAGATTGAAAAAATGATTAAGAAGAGTCATGGTGTCTTTCTGGTGACCGGACCGACCGGAGCGGGAAAAACAACAACCCTCTATTCAGCACTGTCGGCCATCAACTCCCGGGAACAAAATATCATTACCATTGAAGATCCAATCGAGTATCAACTCCCCGGAGTTGGCCAGATTCAGGTGAATCCCAAAATAAATCTGACTTTTGCCCAGGGGCTGCGTTCGATTTTACGTCAGGACCCGGACGTCATCATGATTGGTGAAATCCGTGATAGTGAAACGGCTAAAATTGCTGTGCAAGCGGCACTGACGGGCCACCTGGTATTTTCCACTCTGCATACCAATGATTCAGCCGGGGCATTGGCACGGCTGGTAGAAATGGGGGTTGAGCCATTTCTCGCGGCTTCAGCGCTGGTTGGAATTCTGGCACAACGGTTAGTGCGAACTATCTGCCCGCATTGTCGCCAGAGTTACCAACCTGATGAGAAATTACTTGCAGAGCTGTTTGATGGGACTGAAGTGCCAAAACAGGCGACCTTCTATCGGGGCCGTGGTTGCAGCCATTGTATGCAGGTTGGTTACCTGGGACGAACGGGTCTCTATGAACTGCTGGAAGTGACAGATCCAATTCGTCGTCTGGTCAACAGCAATGCTGATGCGGCAACAATTCGGCAGCAGGCATTGAAAATGGGGCTGCGGACGCTGCGGCAAGCAGGGTTGGCCAAGGTTCTGGCGGGGCAGACAACGGTTGAAGAAATCCTGCGGGTGACCCAGGAGGAGGTTTAATCGGTGGCCCTTTATGAATACAGCGCTTTTGATGCTCTGGGAAAAAAACAACATGGTGTCGTTGAAGCTCTGAGCCAGAAGGCTGCTGGTCGAAAACTTCGTGACGAGGGGTTGTTCCCGACCAAACTGACAACCACCGGAAATCCTGTGGGGACAACCGCCCAACGGATTTTCTTTCGACGTGTCAGTGCTGCTCAAATGGGTGTTGCGACGCGTCAACTTGCAACCATGCTGGCAGCGGGAATGCCACTCGCTGAAGCATTGATGATGGTTGCAGAGCAGCAAACGCAGGGTTCTCTGGGTGCTGTTCTAACTCGGGTGCGGGATGATGTTTTACAGGGTAGCGCCCTTCATAGTGCTCTCCAAGCTCATCCGAAGATTTTTCCACCGCTTTATACCAGTATGGTTCAAGTTGGTGAAACGAGTGGAACTCTGGATAAAGTTTTACTGCAACTTGCTGAATTTACAGATGAACAGGCTCGATTTAATTCTCAGTTCAAAGCGGCATTGACCTATCCGATTTTAATGTTTCTGGTTGGCAGTGGTGTGCTGTTGTTTTTGATGACTTTTGTCGTCCCAAAAATCACCCGGATGCTCGAAGATCTGGAACAGGCATTGCCGTTGCCAACTCTGCTGTTGATGTCGTTCAGTCAGTTTCTGGCAACTTATTGGTGGCTGTTGTTGCTTCTTGTGGTTGCGATCTTCTGGGCGGGCCAAAGGTTTTCGCTAACAGCAGGAGGGCGTTTATGGTTGGATCGAAAAAAATATAGCGTGCCATTACTTGGACCCCTAGCTTTACAGAACGCTACGGCCCGTTTTGCCAGAACAACTGCGACGTTGCTGTCCAGTGGTGTGCCGTTGTTGACCGCTCTGGAAATTGTTCAAAATCTGCTGGGGAATAACTATCTCCAGCAGGCGCTTGAGGTCGTTAGGGAAAAGGTGACCGAGGGGGCTGGCTTGTCTACACCTCTTTATGAGGCAGGGGTGTTTCCTGCGATGCTGTCACAGATGACAGCGGTCGGTGAGCGGAGTGGTGAACTTGAGGGGATGTTGTTCAAGATTGCTGAAATGTACGAACATCAGGTTCAAACCCGATTGAATGGCTTGATGGCGTTATTGGAACCACTGATGATTCTGCTGATGGGAACAGTTGTCGGTTTCATTGTGCTGGCTATTCTGTTACCGATTTTTCAGGCTAGTCAGGGGATAGGATAAAGTTTCAGTTTGAGGAGATATTCATGGATTTATACAAACGTAATCAGCGTGGTTTTACCCTGATAGAAATTATGGTTGTGGTGGTGATTCTTGGTATCCTGGCCGCAATTGTTGTCCCCGGCCTGCTGGATGAACCGGAGAAAGCGCGACGAACTTCAGCAGCGACTCAGATTCACAGTTTTGAGGCGGCACTGGGGATATTTAAGCTGGAAAACGGGTTTTATCCCTCAACTGAGCAGGGGTTACAGTCCCTGGTTAAAAAACCGACAGTTGGAAGGATTCCTGGCCGCTACAAAGCAGGTGGTTATATTAGAAAAATTCCTCTCGATCCCTGGGGGCAACCTTATCTCTACCTCCATCCGGGTGTGCACTGGGAGTTTGATCTTTTTTCTTATGGTCCCGATGGCGAAACCGGGGGAGAAGGTGAAAATGCCGATATCGCCAACTGGAATATTGATTAACCGTTCTGGTTTTACACTGGTCGAGCTGTTGATTGTCGTTGTGCTGTTGTCGCTGATCAGCGTTATCAGCTTGCCCCTGATGGAAAATCTGGGTGGTGGCAATGAGCGCCTGGTGTTGCGACGGATCGCCGGAACTGTCAAACAATTGTATAATGAAGCGACCTTGACCCGGGACGAACATTTACTCACATTTGACCTTGACCGTAACAGCCTCCTGACTTTTCGTCTGCGGTCCAGTTCTGGAATGGTAGAAAAAGAGTCATTCGGACGTGAACTGATGCTGGCGCCGCTGCAGATTGAACAGATCGACGTCAAAGGGAAGGGGACTTTTCTTACCGGTCAGGTTTCTGTCCGGATATTCCCCCTCGGCTGGATGGAACAGGCCACCCTGGTACTGCGTAAAGAAAACGGAACTGAAGTGCAGATTGTATTTTCACCATTGACGGGATCAATAACAATCGATGACGAGTATTCGACAGTGCAATAGGGGCTTTTCTCTGCTTGAGGTGATGATTGCTCTGGCAATTGTTGCTATTGCACTGGTGTCATTGTTGGGATTATCGAACCGTTCTATTCTGGTTCAGGATAAAATCCAGAAGTTAACCAGCGCGACCCTGCTGGCGCAACAATTGATGAGTGAACAGGAGCTGAATCTTGGCAACAGACGCTTAAATTGGGAACCACAGGAGGATGATTTCAGCGCACCATTTGAACTTTTTCGTTGGCGGGTCAGTTATCAGAATACTTTGATCAATCAGGTGAAACAGGTCACTGTTACGGTTTTATGGGGGGCGGCTGAAAAGAATGAACAGGTTCAACTGGTTTCCTTTTTGCCGGATCGGGGCGCTGGATGAGCAATACCTCGCGGGGATTTACTCTGATTGAAGTATTGCTGGCTATTTTCATTTCCAGCCTGGTTCTAACAAGTATCTACGGGATATTCAGCTCAGTCAGTCAAGCTCGTAACCGTTTCGAAGCAGAAGGTGATTTGTACCATCAGGCCCGGGTTTTGTTCGATCGGATCGGTGGAGAACTAGGTAGTTTGAGGTTTTCTCCTCTGGGGAAAGGGGCTGTTTTTAGTTCCGGTACCAATCTTGCGGGAGAAACCTTTTTTGAGTTTAACACCGAGCTGGTTTCTCCCGGATTACAGCAGCATGGAGGAATTTCGCGGGTTCGCTACGAAATACGCCAGAACGAAGAGACGGCCGATCTTTTACGTAGTGAACAGGGACTGCTGGCTGACCTGGCTGCGTCTGAACCACTGCTCTTTATTGCCGGTTTAAAAACTTTTCAGGTGCGCTATTTTAATCGGGGTGCCTGGCAGGATAGCTGGTCTGGTCAGGCTCCTCCGCAGATGGTTGAAATTTTTCTGGAGCTGGAAATTGATGACCGTTTGATCCCGTTTCGCAGTAGTTTTGTCCTTTCTGGGGTGCGGGGATGAACTCTCTACGCAATCAAAACGGGATGGCATTACTCCTGGTTCTGATCATTGTCGCCTTACTCAGCGCGTTGGTGATTGAGTTTTCTTTTTCAACTCTGGTTGATCTGCGGGCAACCGAAACATTTCGTGACCGAACCAAAGCTTACTACTTAGCCCGGGGCGGAGTAGAAGCGGCGCGGATGATTCTTCAGGAAGATGACAATGAGTTTGACCACTCCTCGGAGTTCTGGGGAAATCCGTTGGTCAATATTCCGGCTGGTGATGGTGATGTCAGCATTACTATTGCTGATTTGAGCGGACGTTTTAACCTTAATTATATTGCCGATGATCGTGGCAATCCTTTACCGGGTTACCATCGGTTTGTGGCTCTCTGTAAAGAAATTCTGAAATTGGATCAATTTCAGGCGCAGGAGCTGGCTGATTCTCTGGTTTACTGGTTTATTACCGACAAGACACAAACAACCCCGGATGATGCTTATTATGACAGCCTGCAGCCTTCCTACCACCGACGGGGTAAAAAGCTGACTGTTTTAGATGAGTTGAGGTTGGTGAGGGGGTTTGATTTGCAACGCTTCGAAAAATTAATACCTTATATCAGAGTTGTTGGTGAGGAACAGATCAACCTGAATACTGCTCCCGCAGAAGTTTTGTATGCCTGGCAATTTTCTGCTGCTGAAGAAAATATAGAGGTTCTTTTAGACCGGCAGGACATTATTGCTCTGGTTGATTATCGACAGCAATCACCGTTCCAGATATTATCAAACCTTGCTCAGGTAGAGGGTATCGGTAACCGCTGGTCTGCTGCGTGGTTGCGCGATTCCGTCGGGGTGACAGGATCGGTCTATGAGGTTTCAAGTCGGGGGCAAGTTAATCAGGGCAGCCGTTATGTCAAATCTATTATCAGCAAAGAAGGGGATCAACTCCTGAGTTCTAAGGTGGAATAATACCATGTCTAAGCGTTTTATCGGCATTGATCTGGAAGGTACAGATGTCAGAGTTGCTGTTTTAACTGCAGTAGCGGGGAAAATTGATATCGAGCTGGGTAAGCGCAGCTATGATACTCCGGATGCAGCAGCATCGGCAATCGAAGCGATTGTGGGTGGTAAACTCGCCCTGGGTGACCGTCTGGTGACGGCATTGCCCTGCCGGGTTGGTTTGTTTCGACGGCTCCATTTTCCATTTCGTGAAAAAAATAAAATTGAGGCCGCTCTGCCGTTAGAGTTGAATTCACAGCTGCCGATCTCGCTTGAAGAACACTTGATCTCCTTTTTGCCTCCCCGGGCGGGTGAAAATGATTATGAAGTGGATGCTGTTGTGGTCAATAAGCGCGAGGTTGGTGAACTGTTAACTTATTTCCCAAATCCAGAACAGAACCCCCGCCGTATCGACCTTTTCCCTTTTGCGTTGCTTCCTGCTCTGGGTGAACAAGATGGAATTCTTATTTATTGCCGGCGGCTCGAAGTTGTTGTGTCGCTGGTTTATGACGGCATGATCAAGGACTACCGTTTATTGCCTGGAACCAGTGAATTGAACGAAGAAGAAATTTTTGATTTTATTGCCAATCAAGTGAGTCAGCTGGAAAGCGCAGTTGGTTATGAGGAGTTTCCCCTCTGGATTATGGGGGCAGGGGTGACCGAAGAGCTTCTGGTGATGCTTAATAAAACGGACCGAACTATTTTGACTCCTGCTGAAGATGTATTTGGGGCGAGAGTGGACGATGAAATGGCACCGGCAGCGTTATTGGCTCTGGCCGAAATGCGTGGCGCAAAAAAATCAGTCCAGTTGAATTTTCGACAAGGAGAATTTTCTGCGCGGGGTCAACTGGAGGTTTTTCGTAGCAAACTTGTGGCTGTTGCCCTGCTGTTGTTTTTAGTTGTTGTCGGTGGGGCACTGACAATACACCTTGGTTTTCTGCAGAAAACCCGTGAAGAACAGCAATTAAAGCAACAGATGAGAGATGCTTTCTTTCAGGTTATGCCTGCCAATACGACAATCGTTGATGTGCCGTTACAATTGGAGAGCCAGCTGAGAACCCTGCAAGAACAGGTTCAGCTCTTTGGTCTTGGTGGTCATGGTGCGGCGACAGTTTTGCAAGGTTTGTCCAGCAGTATTGACCGGGATATCCGGGTTGATTTTCAGGAGCTCCGCTACAATAAAGATGAAGTGCGCCTCTCGGGGAATGCAGATTCTTTTGAGTCGGTTGACCATATTGCTGAAAAATTGAAAAAAAATTATCTGTTTAATCATGTTGAAATTGTTGGCGCCAAACTGGCAGCCGATAACAGCCAGGTTGATTTTGAATTGCAACTAAAATTCAACAAAGGGGGAGGGTCATGATTAATCGCCTTAACCCGAGAGAAAAAGCTTTCGTTTTTGTCGGTGTCATTGTTCTGGCATTGTTGTTTGCCTGGTTTGTTCTGCTCCAGCCTTATTTTGAAACAATGAATAACCTGGATCGCAGAATTGCTGCTCATCGACACAGTTTAGGAAAAGTAGAAAAAATGAGCACTCAAATCAGCCAATTACGTCGACAACTTGCTGCAGTTGAGATCAAAAAAAAGGGGAATCGTCCTCTTTTCTCCCAAGTTGAAAGCCTTACGGAGAAAACCGGTGTCCGTGAGCAATTACTTTCCATGCATCCGCAGCCAGCTACAACTCAGGGTACTTTCCGTCAACAATCGGTTGAAATCCGTCTGGAAAAAATATCTCTGTTGCAATTAACAAAACTTCTACACGTTATTGAATATCGTAACGGCGGTGTTCAGGTGAAATCGATGCGAGTCAGATCCCGTTTTGAAGATCATTCGATCCTGGATGTCAATATGGTTCTGATGTCTTTGGAGAGACTATGAGTCGCTGGATCTCCTCAATTTTTAACCGGCAGAGGTTTGCTGGTAATCGCCGCTTGTTTCTCCTTTGTCTACTACTGTTTGTTGTCAGCGGGTTTTTCTCCTTCTGGATATTTTTTCCTGCAGATGTATTGCAGCGGCGGTTGCTTCAGAGCGTTTCTCAGCAAACGGGTTTGCAGATAGAGGGTCGCAATGCGGCCATGCTCTTTCCCTTGGGGTTTGGACTCGATCTGTTGATTTCTCCCCGGGTGCCGGGATTGACCGATTTAGAGTTGACCGAATTACAAATCACACCGGCGTGGAGTAGTCTTTTCTCTGCAACTAAGAAGGTTCACCTGGTCGCTACTCTGGCTGGTGGTAAGATTGATGCAGAGGTGGCTCGGAGTGGTCAGTTCAGCATGGAAATCGATGCTATTGACCTGGTTTCTTTACAGCAGCTGGATCTCCCTTATCGAGTCAGTGGGCAATTAACTGGTCAGCTTGAAGGTGAAAATATTTCACCTGATATGACTGGTCGGGGTCACTTTTCTCTCTCTTTAAAGGACATACGGATTCTGGGGTTAGCACGGATCGGCTTGCCGGTTGATTTTTTTGCTGGCATGTTGCGACTGGAGGGGAAATTAACACAGCGGCGTATCAGCCTGGAGAAAGTTATTCTCACCGGTGGCGTTTTGGAACTGAGTGGTGGCGGAAATATCCTGATTGGAGAGACCGCTGAACAGTCACGGTTGAATCTTAACATTCGTTTGCACCCGACGGCAACGACACCCGATAGTTTGCGGGATCTGCTTAATATGACAGGCGTTCGACCAACGGTGGATGGAAGCTATTTATTGCGGGTTGGTGGGACGGTGGCAAAGCCGATTGTTCGTTAATTTTGACGTTATTCTGGAGCTTGGATAAAACGGTATCCCCGGCCACGAATGGTGCGAAAATAGCGGGGTTTTGTCGGTTCAACTTCAAAATATTTGCGTAAACGAACAACAAAATTATCAAGCGAGCGAGTTTCAGTTTTTGGCGACATCCCCCAAACCTGCTTGAGTAATTCTCCCCGGGATAGTATTTTCCCCTCCTGATTAAAAAAAAGAAGTAACATTCTCATTTCCAGATCGGTTAACTGGATTGTTCCATGAGTTGTTGTGGCTTGATGTGTTTCCAGATTAATCTGATTGTTGCCAAAGCTGTAAAGTTTACTTTCGAGGTGATTCGGTTGCCAATTGGCACGTCGTAGCAGCCCGGCAACTCGTAATAAAAATTCTTTAAGATTAAAAGGCTTGGCCAGATAATCATCTGCTCCTTTGCTAAGCCCAGTGATTCGATCCTGTTCTGTTCCCCGGGCAGTCAGCATCAGAATCGGTATCTGATCCCCTTGTGTCCGCAACTGCTCACAGACCTCAAGACCACTGATCCCCGGCAATGCCAGATCCAGAATGATCAGTGCATATGATTTTTTTGTAAGCTGCTCAAGGGCTTGTTCGCCACTTTCAACATGGGTTATCAGATAACCTTCCTCTTCCAGATTGAAAATCAACCCTTGGGCAATGTGGGGTTCATCTTCGACCAGCAACAGGGGTATTTTATTTTTGTTCATCACGTTTTCTCTACTATTAGAGGAATCATCAGGTGAAATGTTGTTCCCTGATCGTTTTTTAAACTCTCAATCCAAACTTTACCACCATGAAGACGTATCACATTTCGAACGATAAACAAGCCGAGACCGCTGCCTCTTATGGTTTTTCCACTGCGCCGAATGCGGTAGAAAATCCGGAAAACCTTTTTCTGATATTTCCTGGGTATTCCATGCCCCTGATCGCTAAAGAGAAGATGAGCCATCTCACCATCCCGGGTCAGCTTGATAGTCACAGCTGGTGGTTTGTCAGCATAGAGAATTGCATTTTCCAGCAGATTGCGGATGACCGTTTCAAGTGCATCTGCTTCGAACTGGGCTATTAATCCCGGTTCAATCTCCCAGTTCAGGGTGCCATCGTTTGGAAATTTTTCCTTTTCAGCAAGGAGAAAAGATTCTATCATCAATGACAGGTTTCCCCGTTGCAAGTTGAGACTTGCCCCTCTATGTTCGATTTTTCCGCTGGTCAGCAGGTTATTGATCAAGCTGTTTAAGCGTTCACAGTCTCCTTGCATTCGGGAGGTAAATTGCTGTAATTGTTCCGGGTTTGGTTGGCGTATCTGGATTGTTTCCAGATGGAGTTGAATGGATGCCAAAGGTGATTTCAGCTCATGGGTGACCTGATTGATAAAATGGCTTTGTGCCCGGTTTAATGAAGCTTGTCGTCGCCAGTAGAGGAAAATGACATAAATACCAACCAGAATGGCAACCATCAGCAGAATCCCCTCAGTCAGGATCAGCCAGTCGCCGGTCGCAGGTAACCACTCTACCTGATATTTATTGGCCAGATCTTTCAATTGTTGATGGCGGCCAAGAAACCAGTAGATCCAAGAGACCAGCAACAGAATCCAGACAATTTGAATGACAATAAAGGTGATCAGGGGATGGAAAAGACGCCTGAAAAGTTTCATGTATCATCTATTACCATTGAAATCAGGGCGTTACAAGTCAGTTTTTACATAAATATTACATTTCTAGGCAGATTGGGCTGATAGTATCTGTGGATTATAATCAAGAGGCTATCGGGGTGCAGTACCCATTCGCCTCCCATATAGGAGTTTTTATGCTTTCAGGATTAACTATCGGTCAGTATCATGTCCCCTACCCTCTGATTCAGGGTGGAATGGGGGTGCGGATATCGGCACACCGTCTGGCAGGGACTGTTGCGTTGAATGGTGGTATCGGGATTATTGCAACCGCGGGTCTTGCTTTGAATAGCGAACACTACGACGGCCACAATTATTTCGCTGCTGACCGACAGGCACTACTGGATGAAATACGTAAGGCGTATGAAATAGCTCCCGATGGTATCATCGGTATTAACTGTATGGTTGCGGTTAAAAACTATGAAGACATGGTTCGCGCCGCCTGTGAAGGGGGCGTCAAGGTTATTATCGCCGGTGCTGGCTTGCCGTTGAATCTCCCTGGATTGACCGCAGATTTTCCCGATATTGCCCTGATTCCGATTGTATCTTCGGTGAAGGCCGCCGAACTTATTGCCCGGAAATGGCATAAGAACTTCAATCGTTTTCCCGATGCCGTCGTGGTTGAGGATCCCGATACCGCGGGTGGTCATCTGGGTGAAAAAATGGAGAAGATCGGTACCGGTGACTACGATCAGTATGCGACTGTCCGTGGGGTTAAAGAGTATTTTAAAACAAAATGGGATCAGGATATTCCCATTATTGCTGCTGGCGGCGTCTGG